>CAKZMA010001267.1 GCA_937127375.1 uncultured Coleofasciculus sp.
GGAACAGGGAACAGGGAACAGGGAACAGGGAACAGGGAACAGGGAACAGGGAACACCTCGGCTTCGCTCGGTGTAATAAGATAAAGAAAATGAAGAGTTAAATTTTTTAGAGAAGGCATACTATGAGCAACTACCCAAGAACATTTTCACACATTGGAATCTCCGTCCCAGATGTGGAGAAGGCTGTCGAATTTTACAGCAAGGTTATGGGTTGGTATCTCATCATGAAGCCAACCGTTATCGAAGAAGAGTCAGATACGGCAATAGGTCAAATGTGTATTGACGTATTTGGCACCGGTTGGGGTTCCTTTAAAATTGCCCACATGTCTACCGGTGACCGGATCGGGGTAGAGATGTTCGAGTTTAAAAACAACGAAAAACCCAAAGATTTTGAATACTGGAAAACAAGCACGTTTCATTTTTGCGTCCAAGATCGTGATATTGAAGGTCTTGTCGAAAAAATAGTAGCGCATGGGGGTAAACAGAGAATGCCAATTCGAGAGTATTATCCTGGTGAAAAACCCTACAAGATGGTTTATGTAGAAGATCCATTCGGACTGATATTTGAAGTTTATTCCCACAGTTATGAGCTTACTTACTCTCAGGGCGCATATTAAACTGAAGTTCCTCCCATACAGATGTACTGCACCCAATAGATTTTTATTTGAGCATTACCGCGAACACTAATCGACTTCCAGCGTTAAACTTGGCATGAGTCGCTGTAAGTTTTTTAACGATTTACCTTGCCAAGGAATGTTCTGAGAACCTTTTACAATCATTTTAATCGTCTTTTTCTGTCTAACTTTAATCGCAAATTTCGACAACATGCTAATTCCCGAACTGTTGAGAAATTGCAGATCTCGCAAATTGAGCGTCAGGATAGAGGGCTGACTCTCTATGGCTTGATCGAGTAAGTCTATAATTGGTGCATATTCTTCGGTGCCACTTAGCCGTAGGGAACCTTTCCAAGAAACGATTGAATTTTCTTGATCATACAATACACTATACGTATCACTTTTAACTTCCATTTTTCCCATCCTTGACAAAATTATGGCGTTCTCAAAAGCTGATTAAATAAACAAACTTACTCATAGACATCTCTAGAAATTAAGATTTAACCACTGTTTGACAATGGTTTCAGATGAATTATCGGAGATGTCTAATGTCGTGGCTTAAAACCACGAACCGTAAGCTCTAAAATATACCTCGTTTTGGATTTTAAATGTTGAATTCATGTTTACCGTTTTCCTTGACGACGGCACTGACGCTTCATACCGTCAATCGCACCATGGTGGTGACGGTGGTAATCGGTGGCGTCTTTGCCAGGGTTTCAAACTTCCAGCCGAGGGTTGCCATGTAATCATTGATCATGGTTAAAAATCCTAAGCGAGAAGCCGTGCTGGTTTCGTCTGCTGCATTTTGTTCTAACTGATGAATATACAACTCTTGGGGGTCTGATGTCGTCAATTTCTGGAGATATGCCTGAAAATTATCCAGAATTTGGGGAGGAACCGTGTTTTTTGTCAAGAAGACTAAGCTGTCGTTATACAGGTGTAAGGCGATACTAATGGCGTGCGGTGAGGTATCATCGTTAAACTTCATGGCGTTCTCTAACAGCTCATTGGCAATGTAACTCACAGCACTCTTAATCTCCACTTGTTGAGCTGTAGCATTCGTATCCTCTTGGTCAGTGGGAAAAAATGTTACCACATAGTCCGCCATGAAATCTGCGGATAACCCATTATTCCGCCAGCGATGCTTTAACGGAATCGAGCTGGGTGAAAATTGGATAACCAAGTATTCCTCACTGGGAGGTAGCTGTTCGTTGAAATCTCCAAAGATCTGAGTCATATCGCGTTTGTCGGTAGTCTGTTTGAGGAGTGCCAAAGAAAACAATCATAACTTGTAAGCGTCAGGCGTAATCTTTTTCCCAGTTCCCTATTCCCTAACTATCCTGTTGAATTGGTGGGACGCCGGAGCGATCGCGCAGCAAGGATGGTTTGGGTTTAATCACTAACAGCGTTATATCATCATAAACCTTTTGTGTCCCAATATGACGCCGCACATCTTCAATCACGGCTTGGCGAATTTCCTGGGCTGACTGTCGCCAGTTGTCACTGAGAATCTGACACAGACGTTCAATCCCATACTGTACGCCTTGGGGATTTTCGGCTTCGGGAATTCCATCGGTGTAGAGAACCACCACATCGCCAGGATTTAACTGGATTTCCGCATCGGCGACAAAATCGGCAATATCGGCGACTAGACCAATGGGAAAGCCTAAATCGATAGTATCAACTCGCTCAATTTTACCACCCGATCGCACGACTATCATTTCTTCATGTTGTCCACTCAAGCGCAGTTTATCTTGGTGATAGTCCAGGAGGGAGAGAGTGAGATTTTTCTCAGATTTCATTCGCTGGATATTATGATAAATCGTTCGATTCAGGACACTTAAAAATTGCTTTGAATCCGTTTTCGCTCCTTCCAACAACGTTCTCACCGCCGTTTGCACCATAATCATCAAAACTCCACTTTCTAACCCATGTCCCGTGACATCGCCAATACCAATAGTGACATGACCATTATTTTGCAGGACATCATAATAGTCGCCGCCAACTTCAGTGGCGGGTTCCATAAAGCCAGCGATGTCTAATTCAGCAATCTGGTTCAGTTCCTCCTGTTTAGGTAACATCATCTGTTGCAGACGACGAGTTACCTCAACTTCAGCACTCAGGCGCAGATTTTCGGCTTTCAAACGACTATTGAGCAGGGTAATTTCCTGATTCGCTTGAGCCAATTGAGCCGTGCGTTTCTCCACTCTCGTTTCTAATTCTTCATTGGCATGTTGGAGGGCATCTTGACTCTGACGCAATGCGATAGTCGCTCGTTGAACCGCTTTTTGCAGTCGCACTGGCTCACTGACTAAGATATAAACTAACACCCCAGCTAATAGTGCTGATAATCCGCCCCCTATCCACAACCATTTGGAAATAGGTGCCGTTGATGCCCATCCATTATCAGGAATTGCCGCTAATTGCCATGATCCGTTCGGTAACGTTACCTCGAAACGGACAGGATTTTGTTGAAAAATACTAGCATCGCCGAAAAATAAGTCTCCCGTTTCACCCAACCCATCTTTGCCACGAATCGCATATTGGATTTGGCTGGATGGATTGAGTAATTCGGCGTCTTTAAATAATGTGTTCCGGTCAAATCCAATACCCACTAGACCCCAATAGCGACCACTTTGGGGAGGTTGGTCGGGGGGCGTGATAAATATCGGGGTACGACTAATAAATCCCCAATTTTTTTTAGGTTCTAACTGCAACGGACCAGCAAAAACGGTTTGGCGGCTTTGAATGGCTCTCTCAATGGCGTCTCGTTCTTCCGGAATAGTCATCGGATTAAAGCCAATCGCGTCTTCATTTCCGGCTAAGGGATAGAGATGACTAACGATGTTATCTTTATACAGGGCTAAGAATTCAATCCCTTGTTGATCTTCGACGAGGACCCTAGAGAGACGCTCAAATTCGCTTTGGGTAATGTCTGGGTTAATCGTGGACACATACGCCAATAAACCTCGTGTGAGAAAAAGTCGCTGATTGAGGGCGGCTTCTAAGCGGGCTCTCGCTGCACTCAGTTGATTGAGAACATCCGAACGTTGTTGTTCTGAAAACCGTTGGTATTCAGCGCGTTCAAAACCCCTAACTACAGTTAGCAGAATAACTACCGTTAAGAAGGCGGCAAAATAAGGAAAAACGCGATTATTTAGGGCAGAACGGATTAAAAACCATGGGTTGTTTTTCATTGGTTAGGGAACAGGGAACAGGGAACGGGAAACAGGGAACAGCCAATAGGCAACACCTCGACTTCGCTCGGTGTGTCATAGGCAATAGGCAATAGGCAATTAAATGTTAAAATTTTTTCTTTGTTTAATCACGAGTAAGGTGATATCATCGTAAATTTGTTGTTCTTGAATATGCTGGCGTAGATCATCAATAACGGCTTGCCGAATTTCAGCAGCAGATTGTTGCCAATTCTGACTGAGAATCTGACACAAGCGTTCGATGCCATATTGTATCCCTTTGGCATTTTCTGCCTCGGGAATCCCATCGGTGTAGAGGAAAACAGTATCTCCCGGATTTAACTGGACTTGAATATGTGCCACGAAATCAGCGATATCAGCATCTAAACCAATGGGAAACCCTAGATCAATGGTATCAATTCGCTCAATATGACCTCCAGCACGCACGACAATGATCTCTTCATGTTGTCCGCTCAAATTGAGGATGCCTTTTTGATAGTCCAACAAAGCCAAGGTAAGGTTTTTGTCGGAGTTCATCCGCTGGATGTTTTGATAAATGGTGCGATTGAGGATATCTAAAAATTGCTTGGGGTCAGTTTGGTTACTTTCTAAGAGGGTGCGGACAGCGGTTTGTACCATTAAGCTTAATACGCCGCTTTCTAAACCATGTCCCGTCACATCACCAATACTAATTTGGACGCGATCGCGATACGGTAAGATATCATAATAATCTCCACCCACTTCCGTCGCCGGTTCCATAAATCCAGAAATCTCTAAGTCAGTAATTTGATTCAATTCTGCCTCTTTTGGAAGCAGCATCTGTTGCAAGCGACGAGTGACCTCAAGTTCAGCGCTCAATCGCAGATTTTCTGCCCTGAGACGTTCATTGAGCGTGGTAATTTCCTGATTTGCCCGAAACAAATCGGCTTGGGCTTTTTTGCGTTCAGAGATGTCACGAAATGTACCCGTATAAAAGCAATCTTGACCCGATTTAGTCTCCACAACCGTTGCTTCTAGAGGAAAACGAGACCCATCAACGCGACAGCCAACAATCTCATGTCTGCCCACTTTTAATAACCGTTCCATTCCTGTATACGTCTCATCGGCGGCGGGGGTTGACCAATCCAATAGCTGATGAATATCCATGCTGATGAATTCATTGATAGAATACCCAAATATCTCTTTTGCACTCGGATTAGCCGTGACAATTTTGAGTTGAGGTTTGGTGAAGGTAATAATCGCATCCATTGCCGTTTTCACAATGGCATCGGTGCGCGTTAACGCATCTTCTAACGCATCCATCACCTGGTTATAACGCTGGGCAATTTGACCGACTTGGGTAAACGGTTCAACAGGCACTCGTAAGCTTAAATCTTGGGTCTGGGCTTGGGCTTCCATTACCTGAAACAGGTCATAAATTTCAGTTTTGGCGCGATGTTCGGACACATTTAAACCAATCTGTTCCGCCTCAATACTCACCCGCATTGGGAAAAAACGATTGGTGATGAATAATAGGAGATAGGTTATGCTAAATGCCCAAATCCCACAACTAAGAATTCCGATTCCCTGTACACCAAGCTGTAGCACTGGACTCAACCCCGTATTCACTAATTCCGGTTGACCAAACAAGGCGACAGCTAATGTTCCCCAAATTCCTCCACCCAGATGCACAGGTATAGCATCTACCGCATCATCAATCCGCCACCGTTCTAACCAACTCGACATCAAGGTGGCAATAATCCCCCCAACCGCCCCAATAATCACGGATGCGGGAGAGGTGACAACATGGCAACAGGCGGTAATCGAGACTAATCCAGCCAAGGAACCATTGATGAGGGATTCAACTTCCGGAAGTTGACACCGATACCAGCTAACCATTCCGGCTGCCATCATTCCGGCAATACCTGCTAGCACGGTATGCACAATAATACTAGGGACTTGCTCATTTAAACTCAATGTGCTGCCCCCATTGAATCCCAACCAGCCAATCCACAATAGCATTGCACCTAAAACCGAAAGGGGTAAATTAGACCCGTGGATTTTTCGCGGCGGTAGATGATCCGGAAATCGCCCGGTGCGTGATCCGATAATCATCAGACTGGCGAGGGATACCCATCCCCCCAAACTATGAACCACTGTGGAACCCGCAAAATCTACAAAGCCTAATTGTTCTAGCCACCCCACGGATACATCTAAATCAATCCCGTTCCACGCCCAATGTCCAAACAGGGGATAAATCAAACCAGAAACCAAACCCGCTAAGATTAGATAAGCCCGAAACTTCATCCGTTCCGCCACCGCCCCAGAGACAATCGTAGTGGCGGTGCTACAAAACATGGCTTGGAACAAAAAGAATGCCGCCAATCGGGGTGTGGTTTCAACGTGAACGAAGAAATGAGTTGAGCCAATCCACCCTAGCACTGAGGTACCAAACATAAAAGCATATCCGAACGCCCAAAATAAGGCGATAGATATGCCCAAGTCAGCTAAGTTTTTAATGGCAACATTGATACTATTTTTCGATCGCGTCAGCCCTGACTCTAGGCACATAAACCCGGGTTGCATCAGGAATACCAAGCCAGAACAGACGAGGAGCCACAGAATATCAATCACTTATATCTGCCCCTTGTTTTTGGCATACAAATATATATCATCCTTACAGATATGCCAGGTCTAATTCCAGAACATTCAATTCCTCCCTACCATTCCCCTTGTTGCTGAACTATCCCCCCTAGGGCATATTTGCTAATCTATTTGTTATCAATGGTTGTGGCTATCTGTATGGTTGGGGATAAGGTGGATAGGGCTTACGGCTGATTGGACAGCGATCGCGTACTGTGATCAGTTAGGCTAAACTCAGAACCCATTCCATACCCCAGGATTCAGAAACAATGACAGCTACAACCACCCAATCCATCACTTTGTCAGAGTTTCTCCAGCTTCCAGAAATCAGGTATTTAGTTGGTTAAAAATGAACTGAGGTAACCTCGAATTATACAGATAGGTCAACAACAATGAGC
>CAKZMA010001268.1 GCA_937127375.1 uncultured Coleofasciculus sp.
GAATCGCAACTCAATGAGCTAGTTGCTGCTTAACCAGATATCCCTCTTTCAACAGTTATAGCAACCGCCATGGCGGTTGCTATAGTTTTGGGAATTTTTGGGTAAGTAAGGCGCTGACGGTAGTTTATTGTGTGAAACTCCCCGGATTACTGATGATCTGGGGAGCTAAGAACATCTGAAAATTGCCCTCAAACCTAGAACTCACAATACCTTGACGGTGCTTGATTCTAGATTGGAGGTTTAGTCCCCCAGGTGAAATCAAATCCCAAATGATTGAGTCTTTGAATAAAGAAAGGTAACTGGTTTTCTACGTTACCATTTGAGTCTTGCCGCTGCCAAGATTTTAACCACTCCACCTGATCACCTGACTTCTTACTATGAAACAACGTGACAATCTCCAGATAGCGATTGCCATCAATGGGTAGCATTCGATGCCACACAAAACTGATAGAAGTAGGACGCTCATCGCCTGGGTTTCTGCCCCCAATCGCAGGAGTCGTCTTAAACTCAGCCTCGTGAAACAATTTAATCGCCTTTGATTGGGACACAACTTGAGTATAAACACTTAATCGTTGGGAACACCAGGCTTCTTTCCAGGGCAAACATTGAGCCGAATTCGCTTTAACTCCCATATAATCCCTAGTCGTCTGCTGTAGCTGAGTTAAAAATGTTTTCAGATTACCCTGATGAGTAATAATCGCTGGCTCAAAACTGCTATCCTGGCATAGCCAATGACAGCCAATCCCACGGGTTTTATAATCCGGAAAAAAGTCACGATGCCAAACTCGACGCCACGATTTGCCAAAACCTCCCATTGTTACCGCAAATTCAATCACCTTTTGCATAAACAGCAAATCGGGTTGGGGTGCATCTAGATAGAGTGTTCCTTTGGTTTCATAAATTGGTGTTTTCTCCTGTCCCTGTTGGTCATACTCTAAAGATTTAGACTCCCAGTACAATTGCAGGACTCCAGGCTCCATCGTATGTCCAAACAGTCGATTAACTTTACTCTGGACTGCTTTCTCGTCTCCACTAACACCAGCCAGTAAGCGGAGGACGTGTCCTTTGAGACTGGCTTTAAATAAATTAGGGCGAAATTCCGGTTCGTCACTGCGGAGTAAAGGACTGACCCCTTTACCTTTCAAGGTAATATCCAGAGGATAACGGTCTTGGGGGATGAAACACAACCCATAGCCAGTGCTGGTTTTCCCGCCTAATCCAGAACGTAACGCCCGTTTCAATAATCCGCCAATCGTTTGCCATTCCGTTTCTGGTAAGGGTTTGATACTACTTAATTCAAAGATGAAAGTCGGTTGATGGAAACTAACCACAGCAATGGCTTGGGGAGAACCCCGGCGTTGAATTTGCCGTTCTTGCTGGGGATGAACCACATCGACTAAACGATAGCGAGTTTCGAGTTGCCCATCCTTGAGTTGAACGGTTTTTGTTCCCGCCCAATCTCCCACGGGATAAGCGCCATGAAAACGTAATAGTCCCTGCTGTTCGGGACTCCCACAGTATTTTTTTACCTTCTGCTGAAGTTCCTTACTGACTTGGGGATGACGCGACAGCCTCTCAAACAGCCCCTTAATCCCACTACCGGGAATGAAGGGAATGCCATTTTTGCCAATGGTAGGACGCAAGATGCTATCCTGACCCGAATTGGTAAACACCCGAAAGGGAAACTCAATTTTTAGGCGATAGACTAAACCATCAAGTCCCAATTGGGCTTGAGTGTGCTGGTAGTGAGGACTGTTGTCTCGTTGTGCATCTGGGTACACCCATTCTTGAGTCCATTTGTTTAAATCTTGGCTATTCTTGCCATACTGTAAACTACAACGTCCTTGTACTTGGGCGCGGTACATCATGGGGACTTCTTCAGGATCAGTGGGTTCCCAGTCATCGCCGTCATTCCCCTCATTTGGCGGAATGGGGATATTAACATCATCTCCTTTTTGGGCGATCGCTCTTTGCAAGGCTTTAGCGAAAACCATAGTTCTCCTCTGTGTATTCAGGATTTATTCAACTTGCCTTTAATTCTATTTTTGTTGTTTATAACGTTGTGTCCACCACACTAAGGCATCACAAAATTGAGTGAGTACCATTAAAGCAACTCTCTGTTCAGCCAGGGGCATTGACCAAATTTTTCTTGCCATTTCCTTGATTTTTTCAGTTTCCGCTTTTCCGTTTGACTTTTTTTTGTCACGGGCTTGATCAGGTAGGGGAATTTCATCATTCGGTAAATTCATTCCCCCTCGGCTGAGTATTTCAGCTAATTTATCCCAAACATCTTTCCAATACTGACTCTTTTTTTCAGTTTCTCGCCTCAGACGTAAACGTAAATGTTCACCCCAAAACCGTTCGAGTCCATAAGCGACAGCCATTCGCATTTTATGCGATTCATTAAGAACATTTTTTTTATCCCGGTGTTTGAGGACTATTTCTTGGGCATAATAATCTAAGTCGTAAGGTTGCCAACCTGTTAGGTCTTGAGAATTTTCGGTCTGAGTCATAAGGGTTACTCCTGTGATTGATTAAGAAGATTCACTCTTCAAGAGTTATTGGGATGGTGAGGAAACAAAAACGTGAGTGCGACCAAAGCCAATCGACTCTAAACCGCCTAAGTAGAGTTCTTTTCCCTGTTCGTTAAACTGGCTATCCTGTAAGAATTGTTGCCACTCAACCAATTGATCCCCATGGGATTTCCGCATGGCGATAGGGAACACCATAACTGTGCCTTCGGGTAAGGCTTCCACATCAAAAAATGCGCCTTTCTTTGCTTTCTTTTTGTCGGGTTCTAGGGCAACTCGACTCTGACGATAAAGAGCCATATCATGAATCATGGATATCTCTGTATCATCGACGACTAAAAGTAAATACTTGGGATGTTTTTCCAGTTCTTGCGGGAAACAGTCTTTTAATGTTTTATCTTCAGTTTTTAGGGGCAAAAACCCTAAGTTAAAAAAGAGGGTTTTGCTGGTGGCTTTGCCAAAGTAGCTGTAGGGCTTAATCTCAGTTACCGCTTTTCCGGTTACCTTTTGATAACGATTGAGAAGTGCCGGACAAGAGACTCGTACTATGGGTTGATTGGGACAGTAAACAGGAAGCCAGACAATAGAAGCATATTCAAATTTAATCAGCCCTTCACTGGTATTATTTTCACTGTTGCTATCCGACTCACTCCCCTCAGATTGGCTATGATTAACGGCTTTGCCATACCAGTAATCAACATTGCCCTGTTCTTGACGCATATCTGCCCGACACCGCCCTCGAATCGAACTCCCCGGAATAATTCCGGTTTGGGTAAATTGATCTCGAAAAATTAGGTTGAGATTGCCACTTTCTTCCCCTGCACTGGCACCCACATGAAGGGGGGCTTGGGTTTCAATAATACCGTAAGCTTTTTTGTACATTGTTTTTTTGGACATTGTTAACTCTCTAAGTTCTATTGACGGCGCGATTTTACAACGGTAATGCTAATCCACATCCCCAACGTTTCAGCGATGGTCCTTCTTTAGGAAACCAAGATTCATCCCAATCCTGCCAAGCTTTTCCGAGTGGTTCCTTCAACAGATAAACTGTTCCAGCCGGGACAGCATAACGTCCTCGCGAAAGCACTTTCGGTTGATTCGGTTGGGGGTTTTTAGCGTCTCCTAAGCGATAGCGGAAAGGAAAAGGACGAGCTGTATACAGGGTTTCTACTGACCAAACCAATTGATTATTCCTATCTGGATCATCCTGTTCATATTTTTTAGAATCACCTTTTTGCAGATAGATAGGATATCGATAAGAAAGACGGTTTGAACCCCATAGGGCTGGAGTAATCAAGGCAAACTGCTTTTCTAGGGGTTGACTCAACAAATCTTTGTTTTTTCCCTTCAACTCAACACTGCTAATCTCGACTAAATGTCCTTCCCCGCCAAACCGATACCAACCGGATTCTAGTTGGTGAGTAGATAGATAGACTAAGCAGGTATCTTGAGGCATCTGAACGGCATTTTCTAGGAATAAACTGCCCTGCTGTTCCACATCATTGGTCTCTTGTTTCCGTACCACCCGCCGTTCATCTGGTTCGAGTCTGGGGTGAAGATGGGGAGAAAATTTCCAAGGACTTTTCTCTACTTTAGTTGGGTTCTGCCAATCGGCGATCGCTAACCATGTCCCTTTCTCAAATTTATCAGCCGGGGCTTCACTTTTTTCATCAAACCATCCTTTTTTTGTCCCATCCCAATTCAGTTTATGACACAGGTTTCCATTTTTAATTAAATAGGTTAAAGGCGTTGGTACATAGAAGTTTTGCTGGGACTTCACCTCCTCTGTTCTGCCCCAAAAGGGTCCAGCTAGATACAAGTTTTGAACGTCTTTATTACCATAATGTGCTGCAAATATACCCGAAACTGTTGCCGCACTGGGAGGAAAACTACTTCCCGAACGTCCCACTAAATTTTCTGGGGATAGAAACCGTCCGGCACTGCCATAGAGAAAGCCTAATGGTTTAATCAGGATGAGATACTTAAACTCAGCACTATTTTGAACTTGAGTTTTAGCGTTAGTTTGTTCGTCCATAATCATCTGTTAAATAAAATCCAATTTTGGCTAGGTTAATCACCCAATTATTGAAAGCCTCTTTAACATCAGGGTTATTATTTAACTCATCTTTTAACTCTGGATATTCTTCATCATACTCCGGATTAAATTGCTTTGGATCGCCTAAAATTCCTGTAAATGTCTGTCGTTCATGTTTATCGTAGCGATTCCACCAGTTATCCGAATTTGCGATAATTCCTTTCCAAGCAGAATCGAAATAAATTTCGATCAAACCTAGGGCAATATCAATGGATTGCTCACTGAAAGCATGACGAGATTTAAGGATGGCGACATCTTGATAAAAGTGAGTCCAGTTCTTTCCCCCGTCGCGGTCATGATAACTCTCAATTAAATTTTTAGAGGGTTCAGATAAGCTAGGTGCATTCTCCTGAACAAATTTCAGCCTGTCTGCGTCATCTAATACCCACCAAGGACACACCCATTCTAAGTAATTCCCACTATTAAATAAGATCCGAAAAGCAATGCGATCGCGTCCAGTCTTCTTAGCCGAACTCTCGGCTAAATGGCAGTGCTGTAAGACATCTCGCTGCGGGACTTGATTACCCGCCCAAACAAACCCCACACTGGCTGAGATTTTTTTGGGTTCAGGTTGTTGCCAAATTGCTGATTTAAAGGTAGAAAACAATTGCCAGCAATCAAGAGCAGAAATCTGCTGATTGGGTTGATAAAGAACGCCTAAAAAGTCATCTCCTCCGGCATAAATCATCCGTCCTTTGCCTTTGAAATACTGCTGCTGCTTTCGCTTCAGCATTCTGCCCCAGTCTCGCATTTCTCGACTAAATTCTTTGGTTTTTTCATGTTCTTCCTCTGGAGTTAAAGATTGAAAATATTTACTCGCCCCATCGCCATCGCCCAAAAACCATCCCGTCCAATATTTTTCATCCTCAGCTTTATCTTTCTTACGGCTTAGTTCTCGGAAAGAATCAGGTTTCAGTTCTTTGGCGACTTGCTCTAACTTCCAGCCGGGAATCTTTTGCTTCCTTTCATCTTCTTCTTCATCCTCTGCACTCTCTGGAGTTTCATCTTCGCTAATCTCTAGTTTGAGTTGTTCACGCAGATGCTGTTTTAATTCTTCAATAATGGCTTGATGAGTAATCAACCGTTTAATCAGTTCAGGAATACTAAGTTCTTCTCGCGGATCGATGAAGGAAGACCCATAGTCTAGGCTGCGTTCTGTCTTCTCTTCATCTTTAATCTTTAACTGATTGACTTCAATAAACGATTCTCCTAGTTTTTGGCTAAGTTGCTGGTAAAACTTCCGAACGGTTGTTCTTTCTTCTTGATAGTTATAAGAATGCGGATCGAATTTGCAGATTTGGGTTATTTTTTGTTTGTAATCCGGCTCATTGGGATCGAGTTTAGCGCCTAAATAGGGATAAGCGATCGCATCGGCACCCGAAAGCGTAGAACTTTCCCCTTGCCAGTTAATTCCGGTCCAGTCGCGAGCGTTTTTTATTTGATTGAGGCGCTGACGGACTTGGGTAATGCTTTCTCCTGGTTCTCCTGAGGCTGAGAAAAATTCCCAAGCATACTTTTTCCACAGTTGCCAATCTTTGTGCCAACTCTGGTAATACCATTGTTGCTCATTTTCCCCAACATTTTGATACAGTGGAAGGTTGGTTTCAATCCAGTCTTGGCAACTCTCTGCTAAAAGTTCCCAAGCTTTGTTGAAAAATGATTGAATCTGTTTTATATTTTCTTCGGAAATGTTCTCTTTCGATGCCAAAATGATTTGATTCGGCATTCCTTGGGTAACGTTAGGACGTGCAGGAGAGACAACCACACAGTTGACTTTATACGCGGCTTGGCAGATAATCCAAGATAAAAAGGACAGAATATAGGAACTGCCGTATAAGTCCCGCAGTTTGCGTGATTTCTCAATGAAACCCTGTACGGGAGCAAAGGTAATCACGGTGTAACATTGATTGTCTTTATCCATGGTCAGTTACAGCGTTTGGCTATTTGCTTGTAAATTGGTGATGTCTATAGTATACAGATGCCTGGAAAAGCCCTCTTCCAAAGGGTTATACCTGTGGCAGGTTGAGGACTCAGCGAACCGATACCCCACAAGTCTATGATTTCACACAATGGGGAATGGGCAATAGGAGAAAACAGTTCTCTTTTTCCTCCTTCTACCCTCTGCCTTCTGCCTTCTGCCTTCTGCCTTCTTAAACTCAACCCCCACAAAAATAGCAACCACAACTCCCCAAATACTCAGGATTCGTCTTA
>CAKZMA010001269.1 GCA_937127375.1 uncultured Coleofasciculus sp.
CGATAAACGAACCGCCAACATCCAACCGCGCATTCTCACCAAACACAATCCCATTGGGATTAATTAAAAACAAATTCGCTGTGCCATTTGCCCGAATCAAGCCATCAATATCCGAAATATTAGTCCCCGTCACCCGCCCTAAAATATTCTCAATATCCAAGGCATTATTAAAAAACGCCTCACCCCCCGTCTGTACCGAAAACTCCTCAAAACTGTGGAACAGATTCACTCCCCGCACTGTTCCCCCTTCAATCAAACAAACCGGACATCCCGTCACCTGAGAATTAACCGGGAGAGTATTATCCGGGACAATTTGCGCCCGCACCGCGCTTGGGGTGATGAGTACAAGCAGCCAGAAGGCAGAGGGTAGAGAACAGAAAGCTTTTTGGTTTCTGGTGTTGGCGTTTGGTCTATTCTTAACAGTTGGGTGGTTGAAGCCGCGCTGCCCTAGACACCCTAAGACCATGCGACTGACGACTTTAAGATAGGGAATAACTAAGTTCATAAACCTTAATCCTACCGCGTTATTTACCTGTTTCTGTCTTCTGTGCTACATGAGTTTCTATAATTAAACAGTCTGCCAACTTTCCCCAACATCCCCCCGCCCTGGATTCAGGAGAGCGAAACCTTTTCGGTTGAGCTAGTTCCAGAATCTGATCAGAATCATTGGCTAATTTTCTGTATAATCTGATACGTTTACTCAGTAATTTTCCTTCTTTCTCCACTTCAGGTTGTACCTGGGTGAATTTATCGTACTCTAAACTCCAGTGCTTAAGGTACAGCAACAAAATCATAGCCGTAACCGGAACGAGAACCTGGCTCAATCGTGACAAGTTGACTCAAAGGATTGGTCAACTGATTTTTGCGATCGCCTGATGGTAAGAATTGTACCTTACCGGTTGCCCCATCAACACTAAAACTTTCTGAACGTAGGGTTTCAGCCACCCCTTGGCGAGTCGGATTCTGCTTCAGTGCCGCAATCAGGGCTTGGGTGGCATCATAAGATAAGGCGGTGCGCCAGCTTACATCTGCCCACCAAAGCTTTCTTGATGTCTGGGCAAAATTGGACTGAGAATTGGCTGTAATGTGCCACTGATCATTGAAAATTTTTCGATTTCGGCATGGGTACAGCCCTCTGATAAGAATGCCAATAAATTAAGATTTGCCCACGGATATCACACCCGTTACGGATAAAATAAACACCTGTGGGATCTGTGTAGGGGCGAGCCGCTTGCACTAATTAGAAACTCTATTCCACTCAATTTGGTCGGCTCGCCCTCTAATGTATCATTCTGAGCCTGGAAACGGTGCGTTACGCTTTGCTAACGCACCCTACATTTGGTTACATCTGGCTACCTTTGGGTTGCCATTAAATTTGGCAAGATGTGAGATTTAGACTCTTGCGTCAAAGCTGTCAGTAAAGCCTTTAAGCCTTCTGGATGATTGAAATACGTCAAGTGATCACAAGCGACTTCTTGGATAAAGGGAGAAATACTCCATCCATCTGGAAGAGACTTAATGCTATGCACCGTTACGGCTATATCATTCGGTTCACCCAAGAAAGGTGGAGAATTCAAAGCCTCTCCAAATAAAAAAATATATTCCGCTTCCCTCTCCTTGTAGGAGAGGCGTCGGGAGAGGTTCGGAGAGAGGTTTGGAGAGAGGTTTTCCAGATCCCGTGAAAAGTTAGGTTAGCCGGTTGGGTTTCCCTATCGCTCAACCCAACCTACAACGGTGAAAAGCTCCCTTACGATTTAAGTAACTTTCTAATCAGTATCAGGAATAATAAAGTAAACAACCCAATCGTAATACCAAAAATAATACTCCAGAAAATTGACCCGAAAAACGGATGTATCGGTAACGAAGCATCGGGACGCCATTGGATGGGACTCTCTTGCAGGAGAGGATAACTGGAACCAAAGATACCGCTAGCACCAATCGCTGTACCCACAAAAAAGATAACGTCTTCCAGCCGCCTTTCCCGTTTCTTTTCCCTTGCTTCCTGCTGTTTTGATTGTTCCTGCGCTTGGTATTCTCGTTCTCGTTGGGCGGCTTCTTGTCGGGCTAAGGCTTCTTGCAATTGGCGACTTTGCTGATTTTCACTAGCTTGCCACCGTCTGTCACTTTCGATTTGTTCAATCTCTACCATGCCTCGGATAGTGGCAATCATTTGTTGGAATAAATCCTGACTGGCAAATAGGTAATTTAAGTCGGCTTGAATTTGCTGCTGATGGTCATGTTCTGCCAAGTTGAGAAATTTGTATAAAAAGTCCAGGTTATCATCGGCTAACGTTAGTTTTTGAATTTCCTCTAAAGTTTCTCTATAGTTGTTGGTATTAACAGTTAAAGTATTGCCATGTTCCTTCAATAAACTTAAGCACTTAGTATAATCAAAAACCTTAGTGCGGATGCGAGCCAGTAATTGTTTGAGTTGGGTGAGGCGACTCTCTGCATCTGGCTCCTGTTCTATTTTGGTGAATTGAGGAATTTCCTTTTCGATATCACTGGTCAGGCGTTGTCCTTCACGATACCATTCTCTGGATTTGTTATAGACAAAGCATATTTTAGCGCGATAAAAGAGTAAGTTGATAAAGTAATAGTTAAAAGTTGATGTTGTCAGAGTTAAGGTGTCGGGATGACCTTTCAACCAGACTAAAATGTGGCATCGGTGGGCTGGATTTGGATTTCGATAATCGTACTCAAAAATTGGACTGCCAAAAAGCTGTCCTTCAGCGATTAATTTTGGTGCGGGTTGAGAAACATTATTCCAGAAGGATTGAATACAGGCGTCAGCAAGGCTGCGGTAATTATCAAAAGAGATGGGTTCGACATAGAGTAATAAGGTTTGTCCGAGAGAGGGTTTAATGTTATGGGCGAGTAAACAACCATTGGGATTGAAGTGTTGGAGTTGAGTGATGGGAATTGTTAGAGCTTGAGCATACAAAGTCAAGTCAGCCGTGTAGGTATCATGAAAGCGTGAGGCACGAATTGAACCATTGAGTTGTAAGTTATCTGGTTGAGAAGTCGGCTGGAATCTGAGGATTTTTTGAGATGAAGCGATGAGTTCTTGGTAACCTTGCTGTTTATCTTCACCACTGGGATAATACTGTCCGTTTTGGTAGCAGATGAGGTGATTGCGTAGGGATTGAAGTTCGGGAATGTTGAAGGTTTTGCCAATATCATCGGCTAGGATTTCCCACAAGTCTTGAGCATTTTTGGCTACGGCTTGGAAGCCTTCGCCAAAGTCATCGCGGAGATGGAAGGGATAGAGGGTTATGCTGGGATTCCTGATTTTATAGTCTTTTGTCATAGTTGGTTGATAATATCGTTTTGTTAATGCATAGGGGCGCAAGCCTTGCGCCCCTACAGTTTCTGGGTAAGCTGTTCAGCCTTTGAATGTCAATAGTGGCGAAATCTTGGTAGTGCGTTTAGCGAAGCCATGCCGCAGGCTTTGCATCTTGCTCGCTACTAATACCTAACTTAAATGCGCCTTAGCTTATTCTTCTATTTCTCAGTTTGATTCATAGATGAGGAGGGAGGTGAACCCAATCTGATCCGGTTTTTTTCCAATCGTTGGTTAAACTCAGCCGCAATGTCTGCATCGGGTTGGCTATCTGTACCCCCCGCACCCATTTTACTCAGTTTGTTTTCCATATTCGCTTGAATCGTCGGGCGACTTTCGCACCATTGCTCGATGCGTTGGGCAATATCTTGGGGTGTATCTGTTGTTTGGGCAATCAGTTGCTCTAGGGATGGCAAATGCTTAGAAAATAGGTTGGACGTTTCTAATAAATTAAAGAAAGCGTCTCGAATTTCTTGGGGTGTGGATTCTGAAGGAAATACCATGGTTCGTCTCCTTGGTTCCGGTATTGGTGTACCTAAAGATAACGGTGCAGTTTCGCCAATTAGGGTAAAGGCTGCCCAATCAGCGGGACAATAAAAGACTTCTTTTGCCTTGAGTATAGCTCGACGTAATGCCGTAGCTTTATCACCGCCTTGGGCTAAATTTTGATAAAATTCAGTCATGACTATTTTGGCAGAAAGTGCGCCCATGTCCCACAAGGAAACAATTAGACTGGGAACCCCTGCCAGGATGAAGCAACGGGATAATCCGATGATACCATCACCCGTGATTTCACCTTTTCCGGTACTACAAGCACTAAGGACAACAAATTCCGCATTCAGGGTTAAGGAAATAATTTCTGCTGCATTCAGGGCACCATTATCGGTGTTGTCGGGGGCAAGAATAATTGTACCGGGAATCCCAGAGTTGTGGAAATCATCCAGTAATCCATGGGCGGAAATATGGATGAGGGAAGCCGTTTTCATCTGGTTGAGGACTCGGGTTTTTGTTGCCATTTTACCCGTAATGGCTTGGGTTTGCAGTAGGGTAGCGATCGCTTCTGCTGCCTCTTTAGCAGCGGGAATTGGTTTGAGGTTATAAGGGGGTTGGGTGAATTGGGCATCAATGCTGGGATCACCGATAACCAGAGCAGATTGGTTGACGCGGCTGAGAGATTGTTGGCGCTGATGAGTGAGTTCTAAGATTTCGATAGACGGGGCAGTGAGCAGGGTATGCTGTTCGATGAAGTAGCGATTATTGGCATCTTGCAGCGCTGAGAAGGGGACTAAAAACAAGCCGTAATGCGGGATAATAATTAGAGGAGTATGGGGGTCTGGAGGGAGTAAGTCAGCAATGGGGGAAATGAGGATTTGATAGAGCAGTTGGAGTAAGGGATAACGCCCGTGGGCATCTATGAGTTCGTTCAATTCGCATTGAATTTTTTTGCCCTGTTGATCTCGTTCATCCACCCCAATAGAAACTCGCGCTTTGAGAATGATGTCGTCTAAATCGGTGAGGGTTTTATTTTGTACCTGTAAGGGTTTCAGGTTAGCGCGTCGAAACGTGATGTTGCCTGTAGGTGAGATCACCCAACAATAGATATCATCCTCAACGATTGAATATTCAACAATAGTGGCATTTTGTTCTTGAGCAATTTGCCCAGCACGCTTTGATGTTGCTGCGCTTCCCTGATTCGCTATCTCCGTTACTTCATCGGGTTTTGAGGATCGTTCTCGCAATAACTCAACAAAAATGCGAGTCCGCCCCTGTTCGGCTATCTCTAAGGCGATATCATACTTATCTTGTGCCACTAAAACCTTTTGCAGCAGGCGATAGGTATTTACCTGAGTTTCAAACAGGGATACTTGATGATCACTATTCACTAAACTCGAACGCAAAGTTTCACAAATTTCCAGCGCCGCACGAAATTTTTCTTCAGCGTCTACCAATTGATTGGTTTTCAGGAAAACCTTACCAAGATCGTTGAGAGAAAGCCATTCTCCCAAGCGATCGCCAATTTCCCGTGCAGTTGCCAGAGACTGCTGCTGGTAATCGATTGCCGTTGAGTAGTCTCCCATAGAAAAATAAGCATTACCCAAATTATGCAGGGAAATCCCTTGCCCGTTGCGATCGCCAATTTCCTGTTTTATCCTCAGAGACTGCTGATGATAATCGATTGCCTTAGGGTAGTCTCCCAGGAATTTGTAAGCACTGCCCAAATTCCCCAAGTAACATCCTTCCCCACTGCGATCGCTAATTTCCCTTGCAATCGCCAGAGACTGCTGATAGTAATCGATTGCCTTGTGGTAGTCTCCCTGAGAATGGTAAACATTGCCCAAATTATTCAGGGAAATCCCCACTGCAAAGCGATCGCGGATTTCCTGTCTAATCGCCAGAGACTGCTGATGACACTCGATTGCCTTTGCGTAGTTTCCCAGAGACTGGTAAGTATTACCCAAATTATTCAGAGCATCACTTTTTCCCTGGCGTGAATCAAAGCTATCCCCAAGGGAATCGCTAATTTCCTGGAAAATCTCCAGCGACTGCTGATGGTAATCAATCGCTTTTTGGTATTCATCCAGGCAATAGTAAGCCTTACCCAAGCCATTCAAGGCATTCCCTGCCATAATGCGTGAAGCCAAGCTATCCCCAAGGGAATCGCCAATTTCCTGGGCAATCCTCAGAGATTGTTGATGGGAATCAATTGCCTTTTGGTAATCTCCCAGGGAATCGTAAGCCTTGCCCAAACCAATCAAGGCATCCCCTTCTATAACGCGATCGCTAATTTCCTGTGCAATTCTCAAAGATTGCTGATGGGAATCGATTACCTTTTGGTATTCACTCAGACAATGGTAAGCCTTGCCCAAATGATTCAGGGTATTCCCTTCCCCTTGGCGTGCTGCGAAACGATCCTCAAGAGAATCACCGATTTCGCGATAGAGAGTTAAAGCTTGTTGCCAATAGCGCACAGCCGCTCGAAATTTGCTCTGCTTATAGTGTTCAAGTCCTAGGTTTAAGAGTTCATCTGCTTCTGATTGTGCCATAAGCCCTCAGTCACTTCCCCATCCTAGTCTTCAACCCATCACGCTGGATTGATTTTGCTGTCTCTAGTTAGGATGCATATCAACGCAATTAGGTTGGGTTGGGAAACATAGGCGAACCCTTCTCGGAGAGTAACCCAACCCCAGCAGGTTAGCGTGAACATGTTGTGCTTTCCCTGACATGCTCCCTCTAGTTATCATTAATTCTAACGGGATTGCATCTGTGTGCAATCAAGCGGATTCAATAGGAGTCAATTTTTCCTAGCATTCCCGTTAGTCGTCTTTAGACGACTTGCGCTTTTAGCCAAGAATTTAAATTCTGAGCAGATGCCAGGGTTGACTGACAAAATTAGCGGTAATTTTTGTGTCTGATTAAAATCGCAATCCTACGCCACCCTGCACCGAAACCGCTGTTCCGCCTCCGTTACGATAGGCATCAAAGG
>CAKZMA010001270.1 GCA_937127375.1 uncultured Coleofasciculus sp.
TAGGGACTAACATTGATAATTGACCCTTCTGTAGGGGCGGGTTTAGGGATTAACATTGATAATTGACCCTAAGGGGAATACAAAACCCGCCCTTTCCATAGGGACTAACATTGATAATTGACCCTAACTGGAGTACAAAACCCGCCCTGACTGGATTTTGCATTAACTCCCATCTCCCCCATCTTCCCCATCTCCCTCATCTTCCCTATCTTCCTCACCTTCCCCATCTCCCAGACGTGCCATGGCACGTCTCTACAACTCCTGCTTCCCAACCAGCCAATAGTTGATCATTTCCCCTTTTCCCTTAACCACGATCGCACCCCGTTTTTCAAATACATACTTATCCTGCAAACGCTCTTTTGTCGCCGCTGTCACTTGAATTTTTCCGGGAAGTCCAGATGATTCCATGCGAGACGCCACATTAACTGCATCTCCCCAAAGATCATAGCTAAACTTTTTAATCCCAATTACACCAGCTACCACAAGTCCCGTATTAATGCCAATGCGAATTTGAAAGGGTTCCCCTTGTGGTGTTTTAAATTGTTGAATGGCTTGTTGCATATCCAACGCCATGTTTGCAATTGCCTCAGCATGATGATCATTTGCTACAGGTAAACCCGCCACAGCCATATAAGCATCGCCAATGGTTTTGATTTTCTCAATGCCATGTTTTTCGGCTAATTTATCAAAAACAGAAAAAATATTATTTAGTAGATTAAGCAGTTCTAAGGGAGACATTTGAGCCGAAAGCTGCGTAAAGCCGACAATATCAGCAAATAAGATAGTCGCTTCCGTAAATTGTTGTGCTAAACTTCCCTCAAACTGTTTTAATTGGTCAACAATAGGCTTGGGTAAAATGTTGAGCAATAACCGTTCTGACTTTTCTTGTTCTAAGCGTAGGGCTTGTTCCGCTTTTATCCGATCACTAATATCAGATTGGATGCCGACAAAATGAGTCAAGTTATTTCTATCATCATAAATGGGGGAAATTGTCAATTCATTCCAGAACGGTGTTCCGTCTTTCCGGTAATTGAGTAAGGTAACGGTGCAATTTTCTCCGGCTTTAATCGCAGCACGGAGTTGATCAACGGCTGGCTGACTGGTATCTTTTCCTTGCAAGAAACGACAATTATAACCGAGGACTTCAGCGTCAGAGTAACCTGTTATTTCCTCAAAGGCAGGATTAACATAGATAAGCGGCATATCTGGCAACCGGGCATCCGCAATAACAATACCAACACTACTCGCTGCGATCGCTTGATCGCGTAGCTTAACAGTTTCCTGGACTCCTTTGCGATATGCCTGACTACCTCGCCAATTGCTTTCGGTGACATCATGGGCAATACCATGGCTTATACTATTTTGATAGGCTCCCAAACGCCAAGACAGCCAACGATAGCTTCCGTCTCGACAACGAAAGCGATTTTTAAGGCATATTGGGGTTTTATTATCCTGGAGAGTGTGACATTGATTCTCCATATCAAAGGTGAATGCCACATCATCAGGATGAACAAACTCTAACCAAGGGCGCGATCGCAGTTCATCTAACGTCCAGCCTAGAGTCTTTTCCCAAACTGAGTTGAGTTCTCTAAAATACCCGTTACTGTCACGAATACACAACAACTCAGCAGAAATATCGAAAAAGGCTTGGAGAGATGCTTCCCCATGGAATAGGTTTGGCTCATTCTCCTCACAAGAAGGATTCATTGGACATGTTCCAGGGAAGATTTACGGTCGGTTTTTGCACCCTCTATCAAAATTTTTTATACAATTTCAATTATTACATTGGCGTCATAAATTGTAGACTCATATCATAGGTAGCGCTTTTTCAAGATTTTGGCGAAAAAGACGCTAGATATAGTGGGTTTTTGGCGTTTAGCGTTTAGATGTTGGATTAACGACTCAATGCATCTAAAAAGCTCTGTAGCGTAGAGAGAAACCCTGGTTTTTTTGCAGCAGGTGTATCTTCTGAGTCACCGCTACCCGTTACTTTAGCAATAATCAATTCCAAGGCATCTCCTACAGGTTTTTGCGGTTCTTCAGCAATAAGCTGATAGGCATTTTCCTTTTCCAGCCAGATTTGCCATAGTCCCGGATAAACCCGAAGTAGAGCCGCCCCATCCAGAGGTTGGACGTAGTAACAAGAGGTTAGGGTACTGAGAAACCGTTCACGGAGTTGACGGGCGGCGTAGCCAATACCCACCACTTTCAGATCTTCAAGCTGAGGAGTGAGTAAGACACAGGGGCGATCGCCTGCCAAATTGCAGAGTTTTTCCACTTGACTCACTTCTACCGCCGAAGGGGAAACAATCAAAAACGCCTCATCCTCTGGCTGAATCCTACTTTCGACAGGGGAGCGACTTGTGCCAATGTCTGTGACTTTAAACGGTGTTTCTCCCCAGTCTCGGCGGGCAAGTGCCGCCGCCCCAGCATCAGGGAAGAGAACCTTTAGCCCCGAACCATACTGTTCAAAGATCGGGGTAAATTGCCATGCAATGGATTGGGCTTGCAGGGCAATCTCTGGAAACACTAACTCGACTTGCAGGCGAGTGTATCCATCATTGAGGGCGGCTTGTGTCGCTTCGCGAGCTTGAGCGATCGCTTCGTCTAACGTTTGAGGAAGTTCAGCCATCGGTCATTTGTCCTTAGTCCTTTGTCCTTTATCCTTGATTTTTTGTTCGTCGTGTCCTTTCGATTGTAACGAACTATGAATCACAAATGGGAACAGGGAGTCGTTTTGAGTGTTGAAAAAGGCATCAAAAGACGGTAGGGGTTTAGTTACCAAACCCCTACCGTCTGAAACGCCTAGCTGCAAGAATCAGAATACAACAGGTCAGCGCTGGGTAGTTCACGCGCTGGCTTGTTCCAACACCTGGGAGGAGTTTCGGACGAACTGGAGATAAAGATCACTGAGTTGATGCGCCACACCATCCCAGCTAAACTTTTCCTCCACCCGCCATCTTGCCCTTTGACCCAATTGATTGCGCCAGTCGGGGTGAGATAGAATGCGGTCTATTGCCTCAGCAAAAGCCACCTCATCTTTAGGCGGCGCTAGTAATCCGGTTTCTTCGGGTACGACAGTAAATTGCAACCCACCGACATCACTGGCAATAACTGGCGTACTACAAGCCATGGCTTCAATTGCCACGAGACCAAAGGGTTCATAGTGACTGGGAACCACACAGACATCAGCCGCCGTATAGTAAACCGATAGAAGTTCATCGCTAATGCGTCCGGTAAATGTGGTAATATCCCTCATCCCCAGTTCATCAACGATCGCCTCAATCCGTTCTCGCTCAATCCCATCGCTGTGACCGGGACGAGATCCCCCACCAATAATCAGTTTCACTTGGGGATCATGGCGTATCTGAGAGCAACCCACAGCGCGAACCAGCGTTTCTATGCCTTTACGCGGATCAAAGCGTCCCACATAAAAGATGATTTTGTCATCAGGATTCCATCCTAATTCAAGTCTGGCTTGAGTGCGCTCAATCGCCCCAAAGCGTTGAATGTCTGTGCCACAGGGAATGATCTGAATATGACCCTTACTCGAAACCAGCGATCGCATATGGTCTTTTTCCTGGGGAGATGTCGCCACAGTGCGTTCGGCTGTCTCTAACACCGCTTTTTCCACATCCAAGCGAGTACCAGCAATCATCGGGATCGCTTCGACTGACTGGTACTTAACCGCACCTAGAGAATGGTAAGTATGAACTTGGGGAATCGATTGCCGCTTTTTCCATTGCATCCCCACCCATGCAGAAATCCAATAGTTGGTATGAACCAGGGAATACCGAACACCTTCCCACTCCTGAAACCTCAGCAAATTATCTAAGAACTCGCCGGTATAGCCAAAGATCTTATCCCGTGGGACAAATGCCTCTGGACCGGCTTTCAAACGAATAGTCCGACAACGTGGACTATGTTCTACGATGACGGGATCATCAGCATTGGCTTTTCGGGTAAACATATCTACATGCCATCCTAGATGGGCAAGGGCTTCACCCAGATGGCGCACGTAAACATTCTGTCCACCCGCTTCTTCCTTACCAATTTCCACGGCGGGATCGCCATGAACTGAGATGAGAGCAATATGTTGTCTATGTTTACTGGTCATAAGTTGGTCTAATCCTCGATTTCAACAAGGGTTAAGCTTAATTAAGCGTTTGATGCTTGTGCGGCTTTTCCCTCCGCTCAGATTTTTGGTTGAGAAAACCTTAAACGCTGAGGGCTTTATCCGCATCAGACTAGAGGATGGTAAATGCTGTGAACCCTTAACTTGCGAGCAACCAAGGGTGAACTAACCCTTGAGTGGGAAGACTTGTGCCACATTTCCCTCCCTTTTACTTTTCGCAGAAAGAATTAACTAACTGAAACGACGCCGGATTGGGCTGGTAATTCCCTACTATAGAGCTTGAGAAATGAGTTCCTCTTTCAGGTCATGGACGGCTTTACCAGACTACACCAAATTTCATCGGAAACCTCATCATTGTTGTATATAGCTTAAAGGGTGCAGACTTAGCAATAGCTGATCAAAAGAGCTGAGTTTTACTCGTTTGAAAAGAGTATAGCCTCTAGAAATCAAAGTTGCAATATGTAAAGAAAAATTTAGTTATGTAAAGACGCACACAACCGGATAGGGTGAGTAATTTGCATCCACCCACTAGACAAAAAGGGGTTGTAATCTGCTATGATAGTCAAGCACCGCCTTGGAGAGGTGGCTGAGTGGTCGAAAGCGGCAGATTGCTAATCTGTTGAAGTGTTTAGGCGCTTCCGAGGGTTCGAATCCCTCCCTCTCCGTTAAATCGATTAAATCGATTCTTTATGCCTGAGAGTGCCATTGGCTAGCATGAACGCTTGACCAATGACCAATGACCAATGACTAAAGTAAAGCTTTGAGTAATGCCTGAAGCTTGAGTTGAATTTCTGCCAGTTCTTTGTCGGGATCAGAACCTGCCACAATTCCCGCCCCCGCGTAGAGTCTAGCGCGGTAAGTGTTGTCATGATTTAGAGAAGACGGGTTGCTGTCGATTAATGCTGAACGAATACCGACAATGAATTCGCAATTGCCTTGATAGTCGATCCAACCTAACGGGGCTGCATAGAGGGAACGGTCAAAGGTTTCGTAGCGGCGGATCTGTTCTTGAGCAATCTGGGTAGGAACACCTGCTACAGCAGGGGTAGGATGAAGCTGGGCAACAATGTCTAGGGGATGGACATTGGTAAACAGTTGTGCCTGGATTGGTGTCCACAGATGCTGGATATTAGAGAGTTTAAGCAGTTGGGGCGCAGGTAAGTATTGGGGGATGAGTCCCAACTCAGATAGGCGTTGAGTGATAAAATCTAGGACAAATTGGTGTTCCCGCTGCTCTTTTTCAGAACCAAGCAAGCGATCGCCAAAATCAGCATCTTCAGTGGCAGTTTTTCCACGCGGCGCTGATCCAGCCAAGGCATCCGTTACCAACAGATGGTCACGAATACTAATTAACCGTTCAGGACTCGCACCGAGAAAGTTCTGTCCTTTACCATT
>CAKZMA010001271.1 GCA_937127375.1 uncultured Coleofasciculus sp.
AACGAAGGAGTCCGGGCTTGGCTGGCGCCTCAAGACCAACCACACCAGAAGTTTGAATTCCCTGAGGAAGTTCTACCTCGCGGTAACGCACTCTAATAAGTTGGGTTTAGTCATCAACTTTGTTCCCCTGCCTTCGGGTAGGGTTTTTTTATATCTCCAAAGAACTACGAGAAAGCTAGGATTAAGGTTGCTAGATTACCCACAAAACTCAGGGCGGGTTTAGTCGCATCTGGGTGAGGTGAGAAACGATAATAGTGAAACCCGCCCCTACATTCATCAAAACCAGGTTCCTTCGAGGGTCGCGAAGGGTCAATCCTCAAAACTTTCCCCTTTCCCCCTTGCCAAATCCAAATGGTGTGTTATTCTAATTAAAGGTGAATAAACACCAGATAACTAACGGAAATCAAAAAACCGTACAGGAATTAAGGAGGTGATGCCCATGAGCGATAGTAGTAAAATTATGGGTCATCTGATTGGAGTTAGCCGGCTGTGCGCCGGGGCTGTTCTCTAACAGTTAGCTCAGTTCTCTTCGGAGAACTCATATATTGAGAAACTGGGCTGGTTAAGGAGTTCCTTCCGGCAGTCTGGTTTCAATCAGAAGACCCGCTAGACCGCTCTCACTATAAGTGCTATAGATTTTATCTAAGTGCTTCCCGTGAGAGCGGATAGTTTTTTGGGGATTTTTTCAAAGTTGAAGGTGGGAGAAAAGGTATGGCTGAGTTACTCAGTGACGCAGAAATTCAAGAAAAAGTCAAGTCATTAGAAGGCTGGACTGTTGAAGGGAAAGAGTTACACACAACTCGCCAATTCAAAGATTTTGTCGAAGCGATCGCCTTTGTCAATAAGATTGTTGAACCAGCAGAAGCGGCTGGACATCATCCTGATTTAGGGATTTCGTATAACAAGGTGACAATTAGTCTCACCACCCATGATGCTGGGGGTTTGACCGCTAATGACTTTGAGATGGCTCAAACGCTGTCCCAGTTAAGCGCATAGCTGTAAAATGCGGATATGGCAAGGGCTTAAGTACCAGTTTTAAAACCTTGACATCTAGGACTGCTTGTGTAATACAAGCAGCCATTTTAGATATATAATTGGCAGTATTAGCCAAAAGCTGACTGACTGGCAGATGGACAAGAGTTCCAAGATGAACCTGAAAATTAAGCGAAAAAATACCATCTGCCAATAGACGATGTACCATAGTGCGAGAAGGGCAATCAAATTCTTTCTGTAAAGGTGTGAGGACAGAAGATGTCGAAATTACTGTGGAAGTCTCTACTTATTAGCCCAGCGGTATTAGGTGTAACCTTGGTTGCATCTACAGTGGGCGTCCGTGCAGCCGATAGCGCCAATCTGCCTATCGCTGACACTCAAACAGCAATACCAGAAGTTCAGCTTGGTGGTGTTGCTGATATTACAGTTTCAGAGGAAATTGCAGTCAATCCGGAACAGTTAAGTCCAGCCAGTCTGGAGGTGAAGCCAGAGGCACAACCGACCTTGGCTCAAATGGTCCCTGCTACGCCCAATGATGCTGAGATTTTAAATCAAATCAATGACTATAGCAGCGAAGGCGGAAACTCCAGCGGACAAGTAACCAGTGTCGGTCAGTTACGCGACGTTTCTCCGGGAGACTGGGCGTATGAAGCGCTACGTAGCCTAGTCGAACGCTACGGTTGTATCGCTGGGTATCCAGATGGTACATATCGGGGCAACCGGGCGCTAACTCGTTACGAATTTGCCGCTGGTTTAAATGCTTGTTTGAATCAAATTGAGCGTTTGATTGGAACGGGTGGTTTTGATGAAACTGAGTTAGAAACCCTGCGGCGGTTGATTCAGGAATTTGAAGCGGAACTGGCAACCCTAGGGGCGCGAGTTGATAACCTAGAAGGTCGTGTGGCGTTCTTGGAAGATAATCAGTTCTCCACAACGACTAAGTTACGGGGTGAAGTCATCTTTGCCCTCACTGACGAGTTTAATTCTGACTTTGACAATAACACCGTCTTCCAAGACCGGGTTCGTCTAGCACTGAATACCAGCTTTACTGGTCAGGATCTGTTGGTTACCCGTCTAGCTGCAGGAAATGCAGATCTCCTGAATACGGGTGCAGGTTTTGAAGCGACTCAAACCTTCAACATCGGAAATACAGGTGGCAATGATGTCATTGTAGACTGGCTAGCATACTACTTTAACTTTGGCAGCTCCAAAGTTTATGTTGCTGGTGCAGGTGGTATTCATAGTGACTATGCTCCTACCCTGAATCCCTACTTTGAAGATTACGACGGTGGTAATGGTGCGCTGTCTGCTTTTGCTTCTGAAAGCCCCATTTATCGTATCGGTGGTGGTGCAGGTGCAGCTATTAGCTTAGGTGCAGGTCCACTAGAACGAGTCTTAGGACCAAGTACGTTGACTCTGGGTTACTTGGCAGGTCCAGGTGCAGAAAATCCCGGTGAAGATTTGGGTATCTTAAACGGTGAATATGCGGCACTAGCCCAGTTGAATTTCAACCTTGGTGATCGGATTGGTATTGGTGCGACTTATGTCCACGGTTACCATAATGCTGGTAGCGCCATCTTTGATATTGGTGGTGGTGCAGGTACAGGAACAGATTTTGGTGATGGTGTTGTTGGTACTTCGCTGGCTAATAACCCAGGTGGCTTTGTTCAGAATGCCGAATTTGGTAGCTCTACTGTAAACCGGGTTCCTACTGTTACTAACACCTACGGGATACAAGCAGCATTCCGCTTGAGTGAAACAATTTCAATTAGTGGCTATGGTGCCTACACCGATGCAATCCTAATTGGTCGAGGCGATAGTGAAATCTGGACGTATGGTGCTGGCGTAGCCTTGGCTGACTTGGGTAAGGAAGGTAACGTACTCGGTATTTTTGGCGGTGTACAACCCTACGCCGGAAGTATTAATACTCCAAGCAATAATTTTGAACGAGGGGATGACGAGTTACCCTGGCACGTTGAAGCTTTCTACAAGTACCAACTCACCGATAATATCTCCCTGACTCCAGGTGTCATTTGGCTGCTTAATCCCAACCAAAATGACGATAATGATGATGCGGTCATCGGTACTCTGAGAACGACGTTCACGTTCTAAGCTAATTCGACAACAGCAAAATTAGCCTGAAACTTCATTAATTAGATGACCCCGCCATTGAGCGGGGTTTTTTAACCTTGCCAACCTAAACCAACAAACCCCACCGGAAAACCGGGGTATACTGGGAATGATTGACCTGACATGAATCAATTTCTGTGGAACTCTCCTGTAAGACCGAATACACCCTGCTGGCTCTCCTAGAACTCACGGGTCATTACAATGAGGGAGAACCCTTACAAATCCGACAGATTGCCGCGCAACAAAATATTCCCGATCGCTATTTAGAACAACTTCTGGCAACCCTGAGACGTGGCAATTTAGTCCGTAGCCAAAGGGGGTCTAAAGGCGGCTACCTCCTAGCGCGAGAACCTTGGACTATTACCCTATTGGATGTTATTAACTGCCTAGATGGTTCAACCACACCCGTCTCTGGAAACCAAAAAACTGTAACAACCGAAGAAAGTGCGATCGTTCAAGAAACCTGGCAAGACGTCCGCGATCGCACCAATGATATCTTGCGAGACTATACACTGCAAGATTTATGGGAGAAACTGAATAACAGGCAACAGTTGAACATTATGTATTACATCTAATATTATGATGTCCCTGTTCCCCGTTCCCTAACAAAGGACATAAAACGTAGCTTGCTTCTTTTTGGGAGTGAGTGTGACATAAGACGAATGACAAATGACAAATGACGAATGCCAATCATTACCACACATTAGATATCCACCCGCAAGCAACAACCCAAGAAATTAAGCAAGCCTATCGACGTTTAGCTAAACGCTTTCATCCCGATAGCCACACTGAAACCGCTAACTCGGAAAAAATTATCGAGATTAATGGGGCGTATGAAGTTCTCAGCGATCCTCAGCGACGCCATTCTTACGATCAACAGCTTTTCAATTCCCAGTTTTCCTCTAAACGCCGCACTCGCCAACAGCGCCACGAAGCGGCTCGAAAACAGTATAAACGTCAACGAACGCGATCGCATAATGCTGATACCCACCTAGAAAGCTGGTTGCAACAAGTCTACAAACCCGTGAACCGATTGATTATTCCCATCCTCAAATCCTTAAATACTCAAATCAATCAACTGGCGGCTGATCCCTTTGACGACGAACTCATGGAAGACTTTCAGACGTATCTAGAAAACTGTCGTCACGATCTCAATCAGGCTCAAATTACCTTTCGTTCCCAACCCAATCCCGCCCCTGTTGCTGGTGTTGCGGCGAATTTGTATTACTGTCTCAATCAGTTGGGGGATGGTATTGATGAGTTAGAACGGTTTACCTTCAACTACGACGAACATTACCTGCACATAGGTCAAGAACTCTTCAGAATCGCCACCAGCTTACGCCACGACGCTCAAGATGCCATTAAGCATCTAAATTATTAACTATAAAATATTAATTCCCTGTTCCCTGTTACACACCGAGCGAAGCCGAGGTGTTCCCCGTTCCCTGTTCCCTGACCAATGACCAATATTCGTTTATCCTAGAAATAAGGTTAATTTACATAATTTTACAGATTCTTGCTAAAAAAACGCATGAAATGCATCATTAACCGCCGCGCCCAGTTCTCCGCCAGTCATCGCTATTGGTTACCTGAACTGAGTGAAGCTCAAAACAAGCAGCAATTTGGTCGAGGTGCCCAGTTTCCTGGTCATGGACATAATTATGTCCTCTTTGTTTCCCTTGAAGGTGACCTAGACGAATACGGTATGGTGCAAAACCTATCCCAGGTGAAAAAAGTGATCAAGCAAGAGATCACCAGCCAATTGGACTATGCCTATCTGAATCATACTTGGCTAGACTTTCAGGAAACCCTACCCACGACCGAAAACATTGCGCGTGTTATCTGGCAAAAGCTAGCACCTTATTTGCCGCTTGTCAAGATTCAGCTATTTGAACATCCAGAACTTTGGGCTGATTATTTAGGAAACGGAATGGAAGCATATCTCACCATATCGACCCACTTTAGCGCCGCTCATCGGCTGGCTCATCCCCAACTCAGTTATGACCAAAACTGTGAAATCTATGGCAAATGCGCTCGTCCCAATGGTCATGGACACAATTATCATTTAGAGGTAACAGTAAAAGGGGAAATCGACCCGCGCACCGGGATGATTGTCGATTTGGGAGCCTTGCAGAAGGTAATCGATGATTATGTCGTAGAGCCCTTTGACCATACCTTCCTGAACAAAGATATCCCCTACTTTGACCAGGTTGTGCCGACGGCAGAAAATATTGCCATCTATATTCGGCAATTACTCCAGTCACCGATCCAAAAATTAGGAGCGAAACTGCATAAAGTTAAACTCATTGAAAGTCCCAATAACTCCTGTGAAGTCTATTGTACAGGTGAAACATCATCGGTAGAACCGGACGCGATCGCATCTCCTGTTCTAACATTTGTTTAGGGG
>CAKZMA010001272.1 GCA_937127375.1 uncultured Coleofasciculus sp.
CACTAAAACATAGGGTTGTACAATCAAAGCTTGAAAACGTTTACTTTGATCGCTATTCCAATCGACTAATTGATTAGCAAACGGTTTGTGAAGCTGTTGGTGACTAATCCAAGACTGAACAGACAAGGTATCGTCATTCGCGATCGCGACTCCAACATCAAGTATATCTAACTCTGGCTTCACCACGATCACCACATCTCGTTTAGCGTGAGGAACCAGCCAATCCCAGGCGGCTTCATCGACAGATTGGGCGAGTTCAGCTTTTAAATCTTGCATGAGTTATCGAAGGACATAAACAAAGGACGAATGACGAATGACTAATGACTAATAGACATCGCCGCATCCAAATGTTTTAATAATGTACCTTGAGGTAAAGACCCTTGTAAATGACTCCAAGGCAGTATTTGCTCTGTTGACCAATTATCATGTACATAAAAATCCAATTCCGGCAACTTGCCTTTTAACTGCTTGAACGCCCGCCGAAAACTTCCCACGGAGTCGCCATAATGCCGCGTTAATTCCAATAACTCTGACAATCGGCGATCGCCTCTAGATATTAATGCCTGAATTACTGACCAGTTATAGCTTTCCGGGCGAAAGTCAATCCCCTGCGATCGCAAGGTTTTCTGCAAATACTTTAACCGCTTCTGGGCGGCGGGATTCACGCCAAACCATTGAAAGGGGGTATGGGCTTTGGGAACAAAGGTACTGCATCCCAGAGTTAAGCGCAAACCTGGGGCGGCTTTTTTGATCGCCTGCATCATGGCTACGGTTTGTTCCACATCGGACATTTCTTCGCCGGGAACACCTACCATCCCATACAGCTTGAGTGCCTTTAATCCCCCAGCCTTGGCGTTAATTGCCGCTTGGATGATCTCCTGATTATGCAATTTCTTATTAATAATTTGCCGTAATCGTTCCGAACCACTTTCCACGGCAATGGTAATCGATCGCGTGTCTCGTTTCGATAAGGTTTCGGCTAGCTTGGGCGTGACGGTATTAGTTCGCACGGAAGCAATACTCAAGCGGACATCATCATAGTCCGGTTTTGCCAGATAATCCAGCAAGACTTCAAACTCTGGATGTTGAGTCACCGACGCCCCCAGTAAGCCAATCCGCTTAGTTACCCTTAATCCGCGTTCAATCGCTGGAATCAAAGAATCGGTTGCACTCGGCGTGCGAAAGGGCAAGGTTAAATAACTAGCTAAACAGAAACGGCACATTTCTGGGCAACTGCGTACCACTTCCACCATGTAAATATTTTCCCAAGCGGCTTTTTCGGTAACAACGGTGGAGGCGGATAAGGTATTACCGCGATAGGTTTGCTTGGTGACGGTGGCGGGAATCTGGGAATCAACTGGTTGAATGGATGCGATCGCGCCTGTTTGATCCTGATAGGTTACGGTATACAGACTGGGAACATATATCCCTGGAACTTGGGCTAAATGCCGCAATTTTTCGGTTCTATCAGCGTGGCGAACCTGTTTATAAGCGTCAATGAAATCCCCTAATAGGGTTTCCCCATCCCCTAACAAAATCACATCAAAGAAATCGGCAAAGGGTTCAGGATTGGCGGTTAGTACGGGTCCGCCACCAAACACGAGGGGATGGTGATCATCCCGTGGCGCGGATCGTACCGGAATCTCTAAGGATTCTAGCAGGGTCAATATGTTGACATAATCGAGTTCCCATGATATAGAGAAACCGAGTAATTCGGCTTGTCTGGGCAACGGTTCATGGCAATCGGTAAACAAGCGACTCACCTGAAGGTCAGATCGCTCGGCTAGGGTTGCCCAAACCACCTGATAACCTAAGCTGGTTATGCCTACGGTGTAGTCATTGGGAAAGGCAAAGATGGTGGGGATAGCATCGATTTCTGGGGTAGTGGGTGTAAAGAGTAGGCGTTCAGCGGTAAAGGCAGAAGCAGTCACAAGCAGCGTTTTGTGGCAATGAGGTTTGTGCCTTTCTATTGTAAGAATCTGGCACACTGATTTCACGGATTTTTGGAGAGGGTAAGGGTGGGGCGTTGGGGGGTTAATAGCACTGATTTCACAGAAACGTTAGTTCTGGGGAGGCAAAAGAGAAAAAGATGATTGTGGGGAAATTAGTTAGTTGTCTGTGTGAATCTGTGTCCCTCACGATTCAAAGTTCTGTCTGTGCCATTTCCTTATCTGTGTACTCTGTGTTTTTGAAGTGATGAGTAAGCTGTTCGGCATTTAAACCTTAATATCAATAAGTACCTAAGAAATTAGCCAAAGTCAAGCCTCTATCGTAATAAATGGGTAAAAATAGAAGTGTGATCGCTGTAGGGTGTGAAAACGCAAGTGTAACGCACTATCCCAACCGAAAACGGTGCGTTACGGCGATAAAATCCTCAATTTTTTAACTAAACCCAAGCCAGCGCCTAACGCACCCTACGGGATAAATAATTCATGCGATCGCGCTAGGGTTGGGTTAACGAGAAAGAGTGAAATCACCCCAATGATCGCCTCATGGTGTCCGAACTTGCCCCAATCCCAGTATTCCTGGGTACGGTGGGATTTTTCCAATAGTTGAGATACAATTTGAGCGCTGGAGTGACTTAAACCGCTTAAAAACAAAAAATGATAACCATTGGCAGACAAAATCGATTGCACGCCTGGGACACCTCAGCGCCAACGAAAGCGATGCTAGGATGACGCTAGATTGCCAAGTCTTACGCATCGGGATTTTACTGAGAAGGAAGCTTGGTTTCATCCATCCGGCAAATTTTGATCCCAAGCCCTAAAATAAGCAAAAGGTCATGGCGGCTTGTGGTTTAATTGAGGAGTTCAAGTGTCAAATTCTATCCCAAAGCACGAAGATCCATCAAGTCAGTTGAATTCGGAGGCGGTAACGGAACAACCAACCCAGGCTGCCTCAGAGGATCAGATTCAACCAGACTCCCAGCCAAAACCGTCACCACGGGTAGGTCTGGTGAGACGATGCCGACGGGGTGTAACGGTGACGATAAATGGGATCAAGGGAATTCCGAGTACCCTGGTTAAGTCATTTGTCGGACCCCCTCCTATCTATCGTCGGCGTAAGTTTTGGGTGGGGATAGGAATGGTGGGGATCAGTGGTGGTGCGATCGCTTTCGGTTTGGGTTGGCAAGCCCTGGAAGAAACCTTACCAGAGTCCACGGATGATGTGCTGACCTATATCCGGGATGAGACGATTACCGTAAAAGCCGCCGATGGTACAATCCTCCAGCAAATTGGACCAGCGACTCACGATAATCTGAAAGTATGGGAAATTCCGGACAGGCTGAAACAAGCGTTTATTTCGATAGAAGACCAACGCTTTGAAAATCATAGTGGACTGGATTACCAAGGGATTGTCCGGGCAGCGTTCTCGAATCTGTTAGCCAGAGATGTGGTGGAAGGCGGCAGTACGATTACCCAGCAGTTGGCACGGATTGTCTATTTTGATCAGCAACAAACCCTAGGGCGCAAGCTCAAAGAAATGCGGATGGCGCAAAAAATAGAGCAAGATTTGGAGAAAGATCAAATCTTGGAGCGCTATTTGAATCTGGTGTATTTGGGGTCTGGGGCGTATGGCGTCGCGGATGCAGCTTGGGTGTATTTTAGTAAACCCGTCACAGAATTGACCTTAGCGGAAATGGCAACCTTGGCAGCATTGCCACCCGCACCGAGCGAGTATTCTCCCTTTATTAATAAAAAAATAGCCCAAGAGCGGCGGAATGTGGTGCTGCGCCGGATGCAGAAAAATGGGTATATTACTGAGGGGGAAGCAGACGCCGCGATCGCGACTCCTCTCCGGACAAAGCGCAGCCAACCCAAGCGCTTAGACCGACAAGCATCTTATTTTACCGAATATATTCAACAGGAACTGCCGAAATATGTTCCCGCCGATGTTTTGGGTAAAAAGGGATTGATTGTAGAAACCACCCTCAATCCCCAGTGGCAAGTAGCAGCAGAAGCGGCGGTGGCAGAAACCATAGAAACTTATGGCAAATACCAACGGTTTGAACAAGCCGCATTAGTGGCAATTGATCCGCGTAATGGTCAAATCAAAGCCATGGTTGGGGGTAAGGAGTTTTTAGATCAGCAATTTAACCGGGTGACGCAGGCACAACGTCAACCGGGTTCGACATTTAAAACATTTGTTTACACAACCGCGATCGCGGCAGGTTTCTCTCCCTATCAAAGTTATCAGGATGCCCCCTTTGTCGTTGATGGTTATGAACCCAAGAACTATAGTGAAAACTTTCGCGGTTGGACTTCGATTCGGGATGCTCTGACCAATTCGGTTAACATTGTGGCAGTGAAAACCTTAATCAAGGTGGGTTGGGACCCGGTAGTGGAAATTGCCGAGAAAATGGGCATTAAATCGACCCTCAACAAAACCTATTCCTTGGCGTTGGGGGCGTCAGAAGTGAATTTACTGGAGTTGACCAGTGCTTATGGCACGTTAGCCACTCAAGGCGTACATGTCCACCCCCATGGGATTCGCCGCATTCTGGATCGACAGGGTAAGGTGATTTATCGCGAACAGATCCAACGCGAGCGTGCCATAGACGAAGACACCGCCGCCATTATGACCTGGATGCTTCGCAATGTGGTAACCTCCGGAACAGGGGGGAACGCTCAGTTACGCGATCGCGCCGTAGCGGGCAAAACAGGCACTTCAGACGAAGCCCGTGACCTCTGGTTCATCGGGTATATTCCCCAACTGGTGACTGGCGTTTGGCTGGGTAATGATGATAATAAACCGACTTGGGGAGCAAGTAGCACCGCCGCCATTACTTGGCATGAGTTCATGGAAGAAGCCGTCGAAAATATGAGGGCGGAAGACTTTCCGGATCGACCGGATAAACTCGATGGTCGGGAAGGGACGATTGAAGCCAAGCCAATCGAGCCGAAAAAAACCTATACCAAGAAGACAAACCAGACTCAATCTAGCAGAAGACGGACAAGCCGCCGCGCTTCGACCACCAGACGCTCAACCTCTCGTTCCACCAGTCGTAGTTATACCCCACGACGTTCAACCAACAGCAGAAGCAGTGGTGGAAGTAGTCGCAGTAACACTAGGAGCCAACCTGCACCCGCCCGTTCCTCCCGTCGCCAAGCCCCGGTTCGCAACACAGCACCCAGCAACCCACCACCCAGACGGTCAGCACCTGCACCTGCACCCAAACCCGCTCCACCAGCCCCAGCCCCAGCCCCAGCTCAACCTGCAGCGGTTTCGGCTCCGCCAGCCCCAGCACCAGCCCCAGCGCCTATGGCACCGCCCCCAGCGCCTCCAGCCTCGCGCAAAGCTGCACCAGCACCCGCTCCGGCGGCACCTGCACCTGCACCAGCACCAGTCACTGCTCCTCCTGCGTCTGAGGAGTAAGGTTTTCCTTCACGACCTTCAAGAGCATGACATGATGTGTAGGGGCGGGTTTAGGGACTTTCGTTTCACTATTGACGATAACGTTGGTTCAAAACCCGCCCTCATCTCCCCCATCTCCCCCATCTCCCTCATCTCCCCCATCTCCCCCATCTC
>CAKZMA010001273.1 GCA_937127375.1 uncultured Coleofasciculus sp.
AATTCATCCTAATTCTGCTTGGTTTTATATTAATTTAGGTCGGGTTTTGATTCAACAAGATTGTTTAGATGAAGCCATTAATTATTTGAGGCAAGGGATTCAGGTTAAGCCAGATTTGTTATATGAGTTAAATGGTAAGTATCAGCCTTTATTTGATACTCTTGAGCGAGAAGAATCTTGCAGTTTTTGTCTGTCAGACAATGAAGATTTTATCGAATTAACAGAACAGCCGATATGGGTAACTTTACCTGTTAAACCTTTAACAAGTTATACTATAATTGGTCGCAGTTGTTCTGAACAGCCACCCGCTTATAATAAAGGTTTTATAAAAGTTGAATTTTTAGATAAAAATGAACAACTGATACCAAGCCCATACTTAGGTATTCTCTCTTCAAAGAAGGTAGGTGCTTATATTAAAATTCCAACATCTGGTAAACATCTATCTGAGTTTAAAACAGACTCATTTAATACCACTCTAGACACTTACTATTTGCGCTTAGGTTTTAGAACTTGGCACAAGAAAAATCAAATAGCTTTAAACTCCAAACTCAAGCTGACTATTGATTTTCTGGTTTCCCTATTGGAACAGAAAGGTTACACTTATAATGATGGGAAAACTACTAGGCTAAAACCTTTGGCTAATTCTAATAATTTAAAGAATAATACTATTACTCACGCTGTATGCTTATTACACCAGGTTAACAATATTTTGCCGGGTTGCTATGGTATTTATGATACGTTGGGTGATGTTTTTCTGGCGCAAGGGGAGTTAAGTCAAGCTATCAGTGCTTACCGCCAGTGTGGTTTGATTAATCCTAACTATTCTTTTCCCTACTATAAGCTAAGACAAATTTATGATGTTAATAATCTCAATGGTTGGGCAATTTCCGAGGATTTATTTCTTTACATTTTAGAAACTTTGCCTGTTGGTTCGACTATCCTAGAGCTAGGGAGTGGGACGGGAACGATAGAGCTATCCAAGTATTACAATATGGTTTCTATTGAGCATAATCAAGAGTGGTTAAATAAGTATAATTCGCATTACATTTATGCTCCTTTGATTGATGATCTGTGGTATGATGCGGATGTTTTACGCCGGGAGTTACGGAATATTGATTATCATCTAATTTTGGTGGATGGGCCACCACAACATCGGCGCAAGGGACTTTTAAATTATCTGAATTTGTTTAATTGGAATGTACCTATTATTTTAGATGATGTAAATCGTAGATGTGACATGGATCTTGCAATTTCTTTAGCTAGATATATGGGAAAAATACCAACGGTTTATAAGTACGAGAAATCTTTAAAGTATTTTGCGGTAATTAAGTGACTGGTAAGCAAGTGGATTATCAGTTATAAAGCATACATTTTTTGACAACATATTCTGGACTTGCAGTGAAACTCTTAGTTTATTTGAATACTGTTCTCACTCTGTCCCATTTTTTAGTTGACTCTGTGTAGTAAATACATACAAGACGCTGAAGTGGTGATTCAACTTCTTGTATAATGTTATAGTAGTTTGGCTCTCGTCCAAACCAATAATTCATTTTGTTGAGATCGACTGGATCATGTATATGACTTTTTGTTTGTCCTGCTTTCCATTTATAAGGTACAGAGACTACTAGCATTCGACCAGTTTCTAAAAGTTTGTGGCAAAATGCTTCTGCATTTGGAATGTGTTCAATAACCTGAAGACAAGTCAACAAATCGAATTGCTTTTCAGGATTGTATTTAAAAAAGTCTGTGGTTACAGAAATTACACCAGGAGCTTTGTAAGGTTTCCTTAAATCAAGCGAGTAACGTTCTGGAATCCAGCTAAACCAATCGAGGTAAGGACATCCGTTAGAACCCACATCTATAATTGAAGTAGCTCCATTGCCAATTTTGTTTATAATTTGTCGAACAGCGAAGAGATAGATATGGCTCTCCCGTTTAGACCAATAAGATAATTTTTCATTTGCTATTCTGTTGGTGAAGTCCGTCGATTTATATCTGTTACCTGAATTTAGAACAACAATAGATCCCTCTGAAGAACTATTAACTTGCAATGTTGTCTCAGTTTGAGTAGCTTTTTTTTCCACTTGAACTGCTTCCATCTCTCGTCCCAACAGTCGTAAAACCCTTGCCAAATCCAGGCAAGACCATGCCATATTAGGTTGTAACTGCACAGCTTGATGATAAGCTACTACTGCTTCTTCATAACGTTCTAACTTCTCTAATGCTTCTCCCAATTTGCGATAATACCAATGAAAACTGGGATTAAGAGCAATCGCTCGCTGATAAAAAGCTATAGCTTCATCGAGTTTATTACTCCTTAAAAGTTGATTACCTTGGCTAAAGTCAGTAGCTATCATATTAAACGTCAAATTAAACAATTATTATAATGATTTGCTGGGTTTCTGAGCTATACCCCAAGCAAAGCGAGGTTCTTCAAATTTATTAACATAGCCTAGATGAGGAACGATTAATTCCCAGACCATGCGAACACCTTTGGAATTTTGTTCATCTTGAGAGTAACCCTTCCAGGGACTCTCAGAAATCGGTTTACCCCGAAGGGACTTCGATATTGTCCAGTCAAGATCATCAAAGATAATCCAACCACCCGGCTTTAGCAACATATCAACAAGTACAAAGCCATAGCCAGTTACATCCCAGGTATGACCACCATCAAGATAGCAAAGATCAAACTGGGGTCGAGGTGTTTGCTGGAGTATTTTTCCAAGCTCCCAGGTGTATGAGCGACGTGCGAAAATAGGACTTACACGATGAGAAAGACCAAGCTTTTCTAAAACTTCACTAATTGAAGGTTTGCGTTTAGCTGCGTAGTGCATATCGATAGTTGTTAAGTGACCTTCACCTCTATCTTCCATTATTGCTGCAAAGTAGGCACTACTTTTTCCCTGAAAAAAGCCCAATTCTAAAACACTTTCCGCTTCATTTTCTATCATAAAGTCACGTAGAAAAGAAGCTTGTTCCTCTTTCATGTATTTTAAACTTCCAAATAGCTTCGTTACACTGTCAAAGTATGTCATGTACGCTCCTCAATCTTGGTTAAAATTTTTGCTGCATAATTATTTTATTGCTTTTCCAACTTACTAATGCGATCAGCAAAGCCTCTCAGATTGCAATTTGCTTCCACAAACTCTCGACCAATTCTAGCACGCTCTATATATCGATTTTCATCTAACCACAACTGATCTACTACTGAACTAACTTTTTCCGGTCTTGCATACAAAGCTGAATGTCCAAAAGTTTCTCTGAACTGATCAGGTAAAATTACAGGAATCCCAACTGCCATAGCCTCCATAATCGCACGACCAAACTCTTCTATATAATCTTCGTGAGGATAATGAACAAAGAAGTCCAAGTCTTCTAAAAACTCTTGTACATTTACACTATCAAAAGGTATTATTTGCCAATTCTTGGGTTGTTCCCCAAGCAAGTCTATCGCAATTTTTGCACCCCCCAAGAACCTTACCTTCCAATGCTGATTTACACCATAAGCCTGCTTCAGCGCTGTTATCTCTCTGGGCCATTTTGTGTAGGCATCTCGCCCATGACGACCCACTACAGGTTGCTCTCTCTCTCGACCGCGCCACCGTAGCTTTTGCTTACACCATTGGTCAGTATCTATCATAGGATACCAAGGATTTGGGTAGGGTTTGGGGTAACGTTGATCTTCACTCATCAACCGTTTAACCCATAATGAAATAGGTATCCAGTCGCCCTCTTGTCCAAACATACTCCTAAGATTTGCTCTAGCAATGTATGGATCATATTGAGGATCGGAACCATCAACTAAACGTGAAGTAAATTGGTTAACTATCACAATTAATCTTTTAGTGCTTATGTTAGGAAAATAATCAAGTTGATAGTGAAGAATAGCTGTATAACCGATCATTACAAAACTAGCCTTAGCTTCATCTCCTGGGGTTAAAATCTCAACCCCATATTGCACACATACATCATAAAGCCGATCATTAAGTGATTGAGGTTTAAGCTCATACTTACGCCAATGAATAACTGCTACCTTCATTCCTAGTCTGCAAGCTGCAACTATATAATTTAGAGTAGACACAAAAGCACCGCCTTTTAAAGAAAAGTCTGAGATTGCGATAAAATCATAGAACCCAATTTTTGACTTTTTAATTTGATTACCTAAAACGACAGGAAAGTTCTTACCTACCTCGCATAACTTTGTTGAAACTTGGAAGTCTGGCTGTGAATGCCAATAGTTGTAAGCATCTTGGTAATGCCATCTGAGTCCAAAATCTACTGTTCTTACATGAGTAGATTTCATTTGGGTTAGGGAACCTTCTCTTGAAAGTCCAAAAGACAGTATTACTTCTTTTGATATTTTATGGATTGCGCTTTTTGATCCATAAAATTTTTCAAGTCTAGTTCTGAACTCAGCATCTCCACTCACTCTCACAGCATCCCATCCCCCAACTTTATCTAGCACAGATTTTTTGAACATCAAGGAGGAAAAATTTAGATCAAAAAGCCTGTCTTTTGGTTTCCAAGTCCCAACTACTATCAAATTTTCATCAACTCGCAGCCAGTGTGACATTACACCAACACAAGAGTTCTGACGATACATCGCTTCAATCTGATACTCAATTTTTTTTGGATGTGACCAGTCATCACTATCATGCACCATAATTAAATCACCTGTGGCAGCACTTAATCCATAATTTCGTGTTGGGTAAGCTCCTTCATTAACTTCTTTAGCAATTAGCTTAATGCGAGAATCCTGTCTAACATATCCTTCAACGACTTCACGGGTACTATCACTACTACAATCATCCACAACAATAATTTCTAGATTTTTCCATGTTTGTGCCAGTAAACTTTCAAGAGCAATGTGAATAGTCTTTTCAGCATTATACGCTGGCATGATCACTGATACTTTCACTTTCTGATCAGTTGTTTTAGCTTTTGCATTTGATACAATATTAGAGAAGTGTAAGGGTTGGCTAGGGTCTTTTAGCTCAATCGATGAAAGTCCAACCTGCTCATAGACTTTGTTGATATAATCCAATTGTAAAGAACTGGCTTTAGATTCATTACCTACTGCTGAATAAATTAGACGTTGGGTACTTGCTTTGAGCAGCAAAAAATCGGTTTGCTCTCCTAGCATTTTAACAGCAAAGTCTAAAGATTGATCAGCTTGCTCAATACGGTTGAGCTTGATTAAACACTGAATTGTCGCAAGCAAGCTTTTTTTATCTGGATTTTTCTGAATTATTGTAATTAGCTCCGCATTTTCTAAACAGCGCTGATAATCACCTTCAACATAATACCAACAAGCTAGACTCCAAGCTGCTTGACTACGTTGATTGTTTGATGCTGTTAAATCATGCTTAATTTCTTCTAGTGCTGGAAGAGCATATCGGGAGTATCCACCCCACATCTTTTCTCCTAAAGCCTGAGCAGAAAAGTTAACTGGCTTGAAAAAATTGTGATGCGTTGAGGGCTTGGAATTATCAGTTTTCAAACTATTTTTGGCATAAGCCGTTTCTTCTTTCTTTGCAATCACTTTCCGGTAACAAGCGATCGCCTCCTCCCTCTCCCCCAACTCCCTCAAAACATCCCCCAACTGCTGCCAAACCACAGCCGACCCAGGATGCAACTCAACCGCCTTCCGCAACTCAAGCGCAGCCTCCCGCAACCGCCCCAACTGCATCAACGCATAGCCCAACTGGTGCCGTACCTGAGCCGACTTTGGGTTAACCTCCAACACCTGCCGCAACTCAACCACCGCCTCCTCGTAGCGCCCCAACTGATTAAACGCATAGCCCAAATGGTGCCGCACCTCCGCCCCGACAAACCCCAACGCGATCGCCCCCTGGTACTCCGCGATCGCCTCCTCCCAACGCTGCAACTCCGCCAAAGCTTTACCCAAAGCAAACAAAACCTCGCCCGACTCCGACAAAGCCGCAACTTGGCGATAACAGTCCACCGCCTCCGACCACCGCCCCAACTTACCCAACGCCTTAGCCAAAGCCAAACCACAATCAACCGAACCCGGATGAATCTCCC
>CAKZMA010001274.1 GCA_937127375.1 uncultured Coleofasciculus sp.
TCCTATGATTTGGCTCTATTCGCGCTAAACATAACGCGATAGGGGCTAATCTAATCACACTTTGATGGTAAAAAAATCCGCCTCTTGATAGATACCAACTATTCTCTCTAGGCAAAATAATCTGGATGTCCTCACCTGCTCAAATCCTCGGGACGGTCAATGTCATGGAGCATTGGTGCAAACGCGATCGCTAATCCCAAGTTATCCGCAATCTCGACAGTTTGTTGCCTAACTTGCCAGGTTCCCCAATGAATTCCCACAAAAAGTTCAGGAATTAACCGTCGCAAACCAATCAGATAATATCCCCCATCTTGGGCAGGTCCTAATACTAAATCGTGCGTTTTAAGTAGTTTAAATACCTCAGCCATTATTTGAGGGTTTAAATCGGGGCAATCTGTACCAATAATCACCACACCTGTCATTCCCGCCGCAAACGATTTCTCAAATGCCGATGCCATTCGCTCGCCTAAATCTCCCTCACTTTGTTGACGGTAAATCATATCAGCACCTAACCAGGCTTGCATTAATGGTTGATTTCCCCCAGCAAAATGAATTTCTACAGATACAGGATGAAATGCTTGCAGTTTTTTCGCTTTAGCCAGGGTATTTTCTGTCATCTGGCGTTGCAGGTTTGCCGCACCTTCCTCACCTAGGGCGGGAATCATCCGCGTTTTGGTTTTTCCCGGTTCGGGATAGCGGGTGAAAATGATTAGAGATTCTTTTACAGTAGCTGGAGTCATTCGATTAATGGGTAATTAACTTTCTCAGTGACTCAAATCCAATATACCCAGCCATCAAGAAAAATGTAATTGCCACAAACTGGGTGGCTTGTCGCTCAATTTTGGCTTCAGCTTCCGGTGTTAGGTTTTGAGGCTGGCTGAGACGCCAAATTAAAATACATCCTGATAAGGATTCAACAATACTATCGAGTCAAAACCCAATTAATACAATACTGTTATTGATCGCGCCCAAAAGAATAGAAACCACGGCTTAAAGAATATTATAGCCAACGGTAAAATATTCTAAATAAAGTGCGATCGCGCCGGAAAATCCAGTGGATTTTTTGTCCGGTTTTAGGTTAATATATCAATCGGATATCGCGGCATAAAATCCCATGTAGGGGCGGGTTTAGGACTAAAATTAACCGAGAAACTAATAACGTTTCTACAAAACCCGCCCTTTCCCATCCTGTCACTGATGCAGCAACCCATAGTAGGGGCGGGTTTAGGACTAAAATTAACCGAGAAACCAATAATGTTTCTACAAAACCCGCCCTTCTCCACCTTCATGAAGAGTCCCCTAAAGGTATCACCTGTGCCTGAAATAAAGCGTAAGTCCTGCCCTAATTTTTGCTGGACTTAAACCTTAACCTTAGCACTCATGTCCAACATACGCTGAATCGGTTGTAACGCCGCAATCCGAATGTGTTCGGGTAAGGTAATTTCGGGCTGACGCTGCTTCATCGCTAGATAAAGTTTTTCCAGCGTATTTAACCGCATGTAGGGACATTCATTACAGTTACAATTATTCGTTGCAGGCGCTGGAATGAAGTGCTTATCTGGCATTCGCTTTTGCATTTGGTGAATAATTCCCGGTTCTGTCGCCACAATAAATTTGGAACGGGGACTGGTTTGCGAATACTTCAACAGCGCGGTGGTTGAGCCAATATAGCTGGCGTGACGTAATACTGGAGGTTCGCATTCAGGATGGGCAATAACCTCGGCGTTGGGGTGTTCAATCTGGAGCTGGACAATTCTTTTTTCCGAGAAGGTTTCGTGAACAATACAACTCCCTTGCCACAGGAGCAAATCCCTACCCGTCTGCTGCATTACATAGCGTCCTAAATTCCGATCGGGGGCAAAAATAATCGGTTGATCAGGGGGAATTTGCTGGACAATATCGACGGCGTTGGAACTGGTGCAAATAATATCGCTCATCGCCTTAATTTCGGCGGAGCAATTGATGTAAGAGATGACCAAATGGTCAGGGTGTTCTGCCTTAAACTGGGCAAATGCATCCGGGGGACAACTATCAGCCAGAGAGCAACCTGCGTTTAAGTCGGGGAGAAGAACAAGTTTATCAGGATTGAGGATTTTGGCAGTTTCTGCCATGAAATGAACACCCGCAAAGACAATAACATCTGCATCTGTATCAGCAGCTTGGCGGGAAAGTCCTAAAGAATCGCCAATATAATCGGCAATATCTTGAATATCGGGGTCTTGGTAGTAGTGGGCGAGAATAACGGCGTTGAGTTCCTGCTTGAGGGTGTCAATGGCGTCAAATAGGTCATCAGGGATTGACCCAAAGGGTTGTTTCGTTTGAGGCAGTACGGTTGTAAACAATGTTGTAAATTACCCGGAATATATACCTTCCAAATTAATTATAGTGAATTTTACCAAAAATAGCAGGGGTGATGTCATTCTTTCTTGACTAATTGGTTATTTGTCCTTGATCATTGGTCATTTGTCCTTGGTTCGGCGTCAGGTAATTGGGTTTTGGCGACTAATTGGGCAAACCCATGTAACGCTTCCCCATATTGCTCTCCAGCCACCCAGAACAGATCATTATGACCGGCACCCTCCACCCAGAAGAAGTGTTTCGGTTTAGGGGCGGCGGCAAATAGGCGTTGTCCGTGGGAGAGGGGGATCGTTTGATCAGCAGTACCATGGATGACTAAGACGGGACAGTTTACCTGGGTGATCTTGTCCAGGTTGGGAAATTTGTCAAAGGGCAAAATCGGGATGGGTAGCACGACGCGAAAGGCTGAGGTGAACGAACTTTCGAGAATTAAACCTGCCAAAGGGTGACGGGCGGCTAAATCTACGGCTGAACCACCGCCGACGGAACGTCCATAAGCGATAATCTGTTTGGGTGGGACTCCCAGTTGCTCTTTTAAATAGGTAAAGGCGGTGTCACTATCACGATAGGCATTCTGTTCAGAGGGACTTCCCTGACTCGTGCCATAGCCGCGATAATCGTAGGCAAAGACGCTAAAGCCGAGACTGTGTAGATGGTGCAACAGGGGCTGAATCTCGCCTAAGTCTTCGGCATTCCCGTGAATGTAGAGGATCGTATAGGTCGCTGTCGGATTGGGCAAGTAAACGGCGGAAATCTGGAGATCATCAGCCGTCGTCACTTTAAGAATGTCAGGGGTGTCTGGGTAGCTGGAGGGGCGCGGTAGGAAAATCATCCGATCTGCCATGAAGTAGACGTATACAGCAAAGAAGACGTAAATGAAAATTAGCGATCGCACCAGTCGTTTCCAGCTAAACTCACCTAAGAGCCGTCGTTTGAGAGTTTCTTTATCCATAGCGTCTTAGTATGACGTAATTGGAGGTTGTACACTTAGCTTTGCTGCAAATTGAGGACATGAAATGGCTTTAGAGTATCCTGAAGACTTAAAGTATCTAGACAGCCACGAGTATGTACGACTCGATGGGGAAATTGCCACGATTGGGATTAGTGCCTTTGCCATCGATCAGTTAGGTGATATTGTGTTCATCGAACTGCCTGATGTGAATAGTGCTTTGGCAAAAGGGGAAACCTTTGGCACGATTGAATCGGTGAAAGCCGTTGAGGATATGTATGCGCCAGTTACGGGAACGGTGATTGAACGCAACGATGCTGTCGTGGAATCGCCCGAACAGATTGCTGAAGATCCTTACGGTGAAGGGTGGTTTCTGAAAGTGCGAGTCAATGATGCCGATGAATTAGAAGATACCTTATCGGCGGCTGAATATCAGGCTCAAGTTGAGGGCGAGGAGTAAGCAGAGGGAGTTGGGGAAGATGGGGAAGATGGGGAAGCTGGGGAAGATGGGGAAGATGGGGGAGATGGGGTAGCAATTGGAACG
>CAKZMA010001275.1 GCA_937127375.1 uncultured Coleofasciculus sp.
CTTCCTCCTCTTCCTCCTCTTCCACAGGCTCTAGGGGGGTAAACTGTTCAATCAGGGATGGATTCGCGATCGCGTCTAATATAATCACCCCTTCACCGGGGCTTCTGCTCACTTGCCAAGGTGTGGGATGATCTAAATCAAGAATAATCCTAAACCCCCACAGGTGTGCCTCTTCCCGGATACTGTCTAATCGTGCGGGTGCAGACGTTAGCGCTAATGTATCTCCTTGAGCTTGAAATTGCCATCCCACCTGTTGGGCAAACTCTGTAATATCTAAATAGCGATAAGCATCACGATGGTGAGCTACGAAAACGAGAGGCGTACTTAGGGGATTAGAAAACCACTGTATCGGTTGTCGTGTCCAATTGCGGGTACTCAACAATTCCAGTCCAAAGAGTTGTTGGACTCCCACATCACTGATACCCGTGCGTATGACTCCCCCAACTTGCCACTGTTTCCAGGCAAGAGGTAGTATGCGACCATTTAAGGAGAGTTTTGTCCCCCCGCCAACGACTTGAGTTGGGGTTTGAGCTAAAATCTGAGTCTGAGGTGAGGGAGAAGCAGAGGGAGTCACGGCTTCAGCTTCTACCCATTCGCGATCGAGTTCAAGGGTTGACTGAACAACTAAACGTTGCAGAATTTCCCCCATGGTTAGACTCTCTATTACTAGGGATTCCGCACAACTAACACGTTTAGCGGTTAAACCTAGGCATGAAGTACAAATTACTAAGAATCCTATCACAATTTTGGCTTTATTCCGTGAGAACCCTTTGGTCATAATCTTGGCTTTGGTGTGAGATGAATTAACATTTAACCATACCGATAAACTAATTCCTGTATTGTAGGTCTATTCAAAAAATTAGTTTAACAATTCAGGCTAAACTCTACATCGGCTGTTTTGCTGTTGACAGCAATCTAGGCTCAAAAGTTCCAGTTAACCTTGGCTTTCAAGTTAAAATAGTCATTGACTTTAAAAGAAAGGGTGGGTGGTAAACCTGTCCAATTTTGAGTTGATATATAATCGAAAAAAACGGGAGACTCAAATGACCCTAGCCACGATCACAACACCCAAAAAGGAATCCCCCCTTTTGTTTGAAGGAATGACCTGGAGAGAGTTCAAAGCCGTTGAGCAATTGTTAGACCGCCCAGGATATCGACTTTCTTTTTTAGATGGAGTTTTGGAGATACGACGAATGCCCGGAGAACCCCACGAAACCGTTAAGGAAAGAATTGGTGCATTGTTGGAGCTTTACCTGTTGATGGCAGGATTTGACTTTACTCCAACTGGCTCGATGACGTTGGAAAGTGAAGGAGTCGCCGTCAAGCGAGAAGCCGATAAATCCTATAAACTGGCTCCGGGTCGAACCAATCCCGATCTAGTGATTGAGGTGGTGTTTACCAGTGGCGGTATCAACAAGTTGGAGATCTATAAGCGGCTGAAGATCAAGGAAGTGTGGTTTTGGGAAGATGGGGTGTTAGAGCTTTATCACCTGCGAGGAGAGGGGAAGACACTTCATTATGAACAGATTAAGAGTAGCGAGGAAGTTAAAGGGATTGATCTGGATTTGTTATTACGTTGCATCAATATGGTGAATCATGTGGATGCTATTAAAACTTTTCAAAAGGCGCTGCAAAAATAACGTTTTATGGTATAGTTTTACTGTGGGAAAATGTGTGTGCCTGTAGCTATAGAATAATTCGCGATCGCACAACTTTGGTCAGTAGGAACGGGGACAAGGAAATGAGGCAGGATTTTAGCTATCCAATATTCTGGCAAATCAAACTAACAATTTAGCACACTAACTACGGAAGAGCCTTTTTTGGGTAAAATTGGAGGCGAGTTGCGCGATCGCACTCCTGAATCTCCCAAATATCCTACTCTTGTGAGAGAATAATAGGAATTCCCCTCTGATATAAAGGTTCCCCAAACCTCATGGTAGATCGCCGCAACATTGCTATTGCCCTGCTACCCCTGCTGGGCTTAATTCCCCTTGCGCCCCAAACCCTTGCCCAATCTATCACGCCAGCCGCTGATGACACGGGTACGATTGTTCAACAGGAGGGCAACACCTACACGATTACGGGGGGTACACAAGTTGACTGTGACATCCTCTTACACCGACCCTAGGGGTACGGTGTAGGCTTCCTTTGTCGCCGCTTTAGAACGACGCTTCCGGCGTTTTATAGTGGGGAATATGCCCAGCCCCACTCTCTTTATGTTAATCGCCGCGTTCCAATCTCTATCTAGAATTAATCCACATAAACAGTGGTGAATTCGTACTGATAAATCTTTTTCAACTAGGCGATTACAACAAGAGCATATCTGGCTTGTATTGTGGGGTTTAACCTTCACCACAGACTTACCAGCTTTCGCAGCTTTGTAAGCGATAATTGATAGGAATTGACCCCAGCCAGCGTCATTAATTGATTTGTTTAAACCTGATTTAGCACTTTGTCCATTGGGTATATATTTTCCATTTTCATCCTGTTTAGGTTTGTTTTTACGGGACAAATTTCCCGGTTTAATGTCCTCGACAAAGAACACCTGTTCATCTCGGCTCACCAGTTTTGTCGCCGACTCATAATGGAATTGCTTCCGCTTCCGTTGTAGCCTCTGGTGGTGCTTGGATATCTTTTTCGCCAGCTTCCTTGCCTGAGCCGATTTGTGAGGTTTCTTATCTTTGCGGTTAGCCAACTTTACCAACTTTGACTCAGACTTGCGGTAGTGTTGCTGGATTAGCTCAATCTCCCCGTCTGAGGCTGTCCAGAACTTCTCTAGTCCCACATCTAACCCAAGGGAGTTCTCTTGTGTTGCTTCTATCTCTGGTGATTTCAGGCTAGGAACGGATTTATCCTCTAAGGTTAAGCAAATATACCAACCATCGGCGCGACGTGACACCAGTGCCGCCTTGATCGTGAACCCTTCTGGGATTGGACGGTGGTAGATGAGTTTTACCTGACCTACCTTGGGCAAGCTGATATAGGCAATGTCGCGCCGTGTACCGCCGTTTTTACGCCGATGAGGATTGGTAGTGACGCTTAGGCAGTCCGGCTTCAACTGCGGGATCGTAAATGTCCGGTATCTCCGCACCGACTTAAACCGAGGCTTCCCGCTTCGCTTCCCATTTAAATCACCTTTGATAAAGCGGTTAAATGTATCCTCCACTCGCTTAATCGCTTCCTGTATTACCTGCGAATGAACTCCCTCATATAGGTACTTATAGGTTTCCCTTGACCAATGGGTAGCCCGTTTCTGTGAGTAATAGGTTGGCTGATCTTTAAGTTCTGGTAGATGGGTGATAAAAATCGGGCAAGCATTGACTGAGTTGCGGTTAAACTCCCACCAGTTAAACCGTTCCTCTAGCATCAAATTGTGTATCCGGCACAACTTGTATAGCCATTCGTTTAACTGATAAACCTGTTGCTTATCCGGTACAATTCGATACTGGCAATTCAGCTTAAACGTGTCTTTGCTTCGCTTCAATTTTATCACCTCCTTTTAATTTTGCTTTAACAGATGCTTTAGATGCTTTATACTCTTATTATTGTGCTACCCAACAGTATCACATGTCAATGGAAAAACGGTTAAATATTCGAGTCACCGATGAAGAGTGGGATAAGTTAAAAGCTTATGCAGATAAAAAAAAAGGGTTGAGTATGGCAGAAGTTATTCGCTTTTATATAAACTCTCTACCTAGTAGCGACAGGTAGTTTGTTCTTCAAACTAATACTGGCGATTCATCCCACGCTCAATCAGAGATTAGAGCGTGGGGCTTCTCGCCGACTCAAGCTAATTGGCGACCCCACAGGCGCAAACGGTACTATCGGTACAGGTACTGACCTCACCTTTA
>CAKZMA010001276.1 GCA_937127375.1 uncultured Coleofasciculus sp.
ATCTGCCTTTGGTCGGTCATCGTCCGCATCAACGAGTACGTTCTCCTCAGTCGATTGGGGAGCCACATCTGTCAATCCTCTCTGTGTCACCTCATCACGTTGATGAGTCGGGGCTTGACGTTGAAAGCTAAGCGGCGACGGTAAATCTTGAGAGGCGCTTGGTTTTGTATAGATCAGAGCGATCGCAGTCCCCACACCTAGAGCTACAAAATCACGAAACGTTGGCATAAGTTTGAATTTGGGTCTTTAGTCTAAAAAAATTATGTTGCTTGTATCAGTAGAGTCACCATAGGCAGAATAATCGCTTATCTGCAAGCTTGGCAAACCTGTCAAGCTAAGAGTATCTCAATCCAGCTTGACACAAGGAATCAGAGGCATCTCATGGTGGTGTGCCGTTGAACCGTTGTTGAACCGTTAGTTAACCCCTAAGTTCTGCCAGTTGGTCTAGCGGTATTGGAGAGAGCCGGATAGAGGAAACACACAGCCCAGCCATACTTGCTGGATTGCCAGTTCTTGTTACGGTAGAACTTATTCAGATGCGGCTTGATCTAACACCACCGAATACTCAGCCAAAAACAGTTCTAACGGAGTGAAGTCCCTTGCAGTAAGTGAGTGCTGCCAATTGATTAGACGCCAAGCCTGTGATAATTTTATCATACGGGCTTTTGGATAAAGATCAGGATAAATCTTAACCCAATATGGGGCAGCCATGAGTAACTTTTTCGCCTGACCCACATCAATGGTATTCAAGCCCCAGCCGTTAATAGATGAATCTAATGTATAACTAGCCCTGGTGGATCAATAGCTTCCATATCCAGATTGGTGAAGGCTCTGTAGGCAGTGCCACAATCATCAACTATAACTCGGAAATGATGAGTGAATCGAGTCCAGTGAGTCTTGCTTTTATTTACCCCACGCCAAGTATGCTCGAATCCTGTGTTCCCTTGTTGTTTAATTTTTTGATGTAAGTCGTGTAGGTCTTCAGGATGCCAAAAGTCGGTCATCTTGCGCTGAACAATTTCTTCTGGGGTAACATCCCATACTGTTGCTGCCATAGCTGGGGTAACTAAGAGTTGACGTTCGTCTCTTAGCCGAACTAACCCACCTTTGATGTTTGGTGTTTCGATAAACCGTGAGATTACATCAATGAGTGGGCGGGATAAGTTGCATGTACCTATCCAGATTGATGGTGTAGGAATTAGGGGTTTATTCATTCTCACTCCTTTTTTTTTACTAATATTTATTAAATCTTTTTCAGCTAAAGTTCTGGGGATAGAGAAGTGTTGGCAGCCACTTTTTTCCCAAAATATTTTGATTTCATGATAATCCCAACGCTCCAATAAAGACGCCAAATATTGGTAAAATTTTCGGAGTAAAACCGCATTTATTTTACTAGACATCCAAACATTGACCACATCCTCCTGAAAGTAAACTCGACAGTCTTGATCACAGACAGGCAATTCTTTTTTAAAGAGTTCGCTTGCACGAGACTCAACTATCACTTTCGCATCCCTGAGCAACTGACTCATCTAACTGTTCCTCTGTGTAATTATCTCCAAATATTTGATTGTTAATTGCTATTAGCTCTATCGTTTTCCACAACGTTCCATCAGGTTTATGGAGTACAGAACCCAGAGCAATTAATTCTTCCTCGTTAGCTTCCTCTCCAGCAATGATTGCCTGTAAGCGTCTTGTCGATATAGCCGCAGCAGACGCTAACTGTTGGACATTGCAGTTTCGTCTAGTCAGTTCATTTTGGACGAGAACACCAATTGTTACCGTCTCCGCCATGTCAATAGTTTGTTTGGGTTGTTTGGACTCCTGAAAAATCTTTTCCTCCATCAGTCTTCCAGCTTTTGAGACAATTCTGACTAAGTCGGATAGCTCTAAGCTGTTCATCCACATCAACACTTGATCGACTGTTGTGACTGTTTCATCTGTAGATTTTGATGGACTGATTTGACTAACTGTTAGAGGTAATCGCAAGTATTCTTCTAGGCTTATCCCTCCATTTAGATAGATTTGTAGCTGCTCTGCTGTTGTACCTACATAAGCCGCTAATTTCTGTGCACTATCTAGTCCTAAATTTCCTGATTCTCTTTCCCAAGCCCCCCAAGCTGAATAGGAGACGCCAACCTTGGGCGCAAACTGGCGTAAAGGTTCATCATCTCTTAGCTTTAAGCACAGCCTGGATAGGCGGTCTTTTCCTTCTACTGTGAGCAAAATTTTTACAAGTGTATAAATTTTATATTCAAACAGTACCATATCTGCTCCTGTGCTGTCAGACCCAGTTAGGCACTTAATTTACACACTTGTGTTTAATTTTTGTACAAATTATTATAGCATCAAGTCATGGAAGAGCGAAGAGAAATTTCCCAAAAACTCCTAAGCTGTGGTGCCTGAAAACAGAGCATCCCGCATTTATCATAAGTTTTGCCATCTGAGTCATCGAAACCTTGACCTGGAGTAGGTTTTGAGTACCCTTGATCGATCTGACTTTTCACGGGATCTGAAAAACCTCTCTCCAAACCTCTCTCCGAACCTCTCCCTAGCCCTCTCCTACAAGGAGAGGGAAGCGGAATATATTTTTTTATTTGGAGAGGCTTTGAATTCTCTCCCTTCCGTGCAAAAAAAGCTCCCGCATCCTGGCTCCCGCATCCTTATTCTACCGTCAATCTAGGTTGTATGGAATTTTGGGCAATTGCAGTGAGAAATCCGGGTAAGAAAAATCCAGGTAAACAGTGCAACTTGTAGGCGCGACAGCTTATCACTAACCTTATTGACTAAATTTTGATGGGTAAAATAATACTCTCAAACTTGCTATTAAACAATTTTAAAAACAACTTACCCCTCAAAATTAATCCAACCCATTATTCGTTAATATCCAACGTAACTCTATATGCTTTAATCGAGTTAATTGGGTTAACTTACCACGACCATGAGTTCTAAATTATCTCAAACGGTTGGCTGGCTACTAAGGACATTAAACTATCGACAATCAGCCGTATTGGACTTTGGTCGATCTGTTGTTCTTACCAGCGCAGTTATTGCCACACTGGTTGTTGGGATTCGACAGATGGGAATCCTAGAAGCAGTGGAGCTAGGAGTGTTCGACCAAATGATGCGGTGGCGTCCAGATGAGCGTCCAGATGAGCGCTTACTCGTCGTCGCCATCACCGAAAAAGATATACAGGAAATTCAACAAGCAACGCTGTCTGACCAAACCTTGAATCGACTCTTAGGAAAACTCCAAGAGTATCAACCCTTAGCCATAGGTTTGGATATTTTTAGAGATGTTCCTATCGGAACAGGTCGCGCCGACTTACTCAAACGTTTCCAGCGCAGCGGTGACATCATTGCGGTATGCAAATCGGGGAGTGCTGACAATCCTGGAGTTCCACCCCCACCCGGAATTCCAGAAGAGCGAGTCGGATTGTCCGATCAAGTCATAGATACCGATGGAATTATCCGCCGCAGTCTGTTGTTCATCAGTCCTGCTCCTTCTAACACACCCGCCGATTCATCTGACGCTAACACAGATAGTCTATGTGATGATTCATCGGGTCCCCTGTTATCCTTAGGTTTTCAGCTAGCACTTCGTTACTTACAACCGCTCTTAATCCAGCCAGAATTCACAACCGCTGATGAACTAAAGTTGGGTTCAACGGTATTTAGTCGGCTCAAAGAGAATGATGGCGGCTACCAAAAGGCGGATGTGGGGGGGTATCAAATCCTGCTTAACTACCGCTCTGCTGAAACCGTTGCTAAGCAAGTAACGCTGACACAGGTACTTGAAGGTAAAATTGACCCGAATTGGATAAACGATCGCATTGTCTTAGTCGGTTATACTGCCCCAAGTAAAAAGGATGATTTTTCCACACCCTACAGTGCTGGTCAACAGGAAACATTTAAAATGCCAGGGGTTGTTGTTCATGCTCAAATCGTGAGTCAAATTCTCAGCGCTGTTCTGGATGATCGACCCCTGTTTGGGTTTTGGACTGAGTGGGGTGAAATGCTTTGGATTGTTGGGTGGTCAATAGTCGGAGGAACGTTGGCTTGGCGCATTCATCATCCAGTCGGCTTTGGCTTCGCTGGAATTGTAGCAATTGGGGGATTATTTGGGATTAGCGTTGTACTTTTCACTCAGGCTGTGTGGATACCGATCGCCGCGCCGATAATAGGTTTGATTGCTACCGCCGGGAGTGTAATCGTAGTCGATAGATTTGAGAAGGGAGGATACGCTAATAAAATTTACAAGGGTGTCCAGAAACTTTTTAAGATTGAAATTGATCAGGAAGAAAAAGCTCGTCAGTTAGCTGAATACGACGGAATGATTAACCGAGTTCAGCAATGGCACCAGCAAGCCCAAGAGCTGGGGGTTCAGGACTCCTTACCGGCTTCAGACCAGGGTTTGCCGCCCTTTAGTGACGTTGATGATCGGGAGGCATTTCACCAATCACCAGATAGTTTAGAGAGCGACTACTTTGAGCAGTTGCAACAAAAAGCTAAAGAGCTGGAAAATCAGGAGATCACCCAGCAGCTCATCATAGAAATTACCGAGCAAGACGTGACGATACTTGAACGATACTGCCAGAAAACAGAGCGCAATAGAAATGATGTTTTGCGGGAGTTCATTCACTCACTTCAAGACGATTGACATCCTCCCTGGCGTCATGGGTGGTGTAAGTAGGTTGGTGGAAATAAACTTAACTAGATTAAGTTATGTAAACAAGTCTCAAACCCTTACTGTTGCCTGTTGCCTGTTGCCTGTTCCCTAACCTCCACCGCTAACTTTAATTGTGTCCACCTACTTAGCTGCGTAAGTCCTGATGGTTTCAGAGCGTAATAGTTTTTGCCGCGTCTATAGCAGTTCGCTCTCGCTTAGTTACAGTACAAGTGTTCTAAAAGCCTCCTAGTCAACCATCTATCTTTGCCGGATAACCTTTTGCTATATCGTACATTATACCGTCAATGTAAAAAACCTACCCTTGTGAGGGGGGCGGGGGAGATAAATGTTTAGTTAAACGGGGGACTTTGAGCGACGTTTTAATCTGAATTAGATGGGCGATCGCTCTTCTCTATTTCGGAGGAAATAATCCAATGTAAAATGCCTATAATTTTACAAATCTCGCTGATATAATACTCTTTATTATCGATGTTGAGGAGGCGATCGCTCAATCTTAAAAAACGCCAAACCGTTCCCGTAGTAACTGCCCCATAAACCGAACTAATTTGATTTTCTTTTTGTTGGTTAAAGATTTGTGCCCCTAACATTTGAGCTGCACATTGCCCCAATCCTCCAATAATATCTTCTTTTTTAGCTTCCACTAAAGTAATAATCGGGGCAGTAATAAATAGTTGTTCTGGAGACAGACTAATAATAAAATCGCATTCGCCGTTTAAGTCTTGAGAAGGATCGACAGTTAAATCTTTACCCGAGAAAAGACTAATTTTTGGCTGTGTTTTTTGCGTTAATTCTAACAAAATTGGCGCTATTATCATTTCAGATCGCGCCTTTTCTGTATTAATATCTATCGCTAAAGGCAAGTAGTTTTTTAAGAAAAAATCCAGATTTTCGCTCTTAGCAACCTCTGGAATCTCTGCAAATAAATAACTTTCCCGGTTAACCTTTAAATCGAATTTTTCAACAACATCTGCCAGCTTAAAATTACTGAATCCCATTTTAGAAACATTTAACTCTAGAGTTAATTATAGTCGAAGTTCAGCCGAACCGCGCTCAGCCGAACGGTTGACGGCTCACCACACACTGGCTTGATTGGGACAACAAGCGCGATCGCACTCCTTCTAGTTTGAGTGCGTAATAGTTTTCCCCACGTCTAGTTTT
>CAKZMA010001277.1 GCA_937127375.1 uncultured Coleofasciculus sp.
TAACTTTTGAACAGTTGCGAGAAGTGGGCTTTTGGGTTGCACCAGGTTTGTTGGAACGATTACTGACAGATGATTAAATCTTGCTCGCTGCTAATACCCAAGTTAAATGCGTGACAGCTTAACCCGCTCTCATATAGCCGGGAAAATCATTGCCAGGGGCATTAGTCACACCTGTAAGAACCCGTGGGCGCAAACCTGCACCGCCACCCACTGTAGCTACACAGTTTTTAGACACCGCAGGAACCGTAAAAGTCCCCACTCGTGAAAGTTTTGTCGGGCGTCGTCGTCAGTTACAAAACTGTTTACGGGCGCTGAAACCCCCATCTGAGGATATTGGGGTATTGATTCATGGTATGGGCGGTTTGGGTAAGAGTAGTTTAGCAGCAAGACTGTGCGATCGCCTGTCCGAATTTCAACGTCTGGTTTGGGTGGGTAGAGTGGATGAACCCAGTCTAGTGAAAAAGTTAGCGGCGGCGTTAGATAGTCGGGAATTAAGGGAAGCATTACAGGATAACACAGAAGAGTTGAAGTTTCGGCTGCGACGGCTGTTTCGACTGTTAGAAGAGGATGCAGCAAAGCCATTTTTGCTAGTTTTGGATGATTTTGAAGTTAATCTGGAACCGAGTTTAACCTCTCCCCCAACCCCTCTCCTGCAAGGAGAGGGGTTGGGGGAGAGGTTTGAGGAGTTAGGTTCAGGGTATGTGCTGCAACCGGAAGCGGCAGAGGTTTTAGAAGCTTTAGTCTGGGCAATTCAAGATAATTATGCCCCTCATCGCTTAATTATTACCTGCCGTTACGATTTTGAATCCAGCCAGTTGCAGTATTTTTACAAGCAAAAAATGGATTCGCTGCGGGGGGCAGATTTGCAAAAAAAGTGTAATCGCCTCACTGCATTTGGTTCTGAATCTCAGGTAGATGAGGCGTTACAGGCACAGGCGCAACGATTGGCGGATGGGAATCCTCGCTTATTGGAATGGTTGGATAAAGTGTTATTGAGTTTAGATTCCTCCCAGCTTGCTTTAAACAAGGGGGAAAACAATACAGTGGCGGAGATTTTGGCACGTTTGGAAGCTGATCCGGTGGAGTTACGGGAGAAGGTTTTGGCAAAGGAATTGCTGAAACAGATAGATCAGCCGATGCGGGAAATGTTATCGCGGGGATTGGTGTTTGAGTTACCCGTACCGAGGGAGGCGTTTATTGCCGTTTGTAGGGGCGGGTTTAGGGACAAACTTACTGGAAATACAGATAACTCTGAAGCAAAACCCGCCCTGAATAATGTAGATGAATACATTAATCGGGCGATAGCGTTGGGATTGTTGGAAGTTAGTCCTGATGAATTATTAAGAGTACCGCGTATTTTGCCATTGAAGTTGCCGGAAGATGCGGAAAATTTGCACAGACAAGCGGCTGAGGTGCTGTATCGCATCTGGTGCGAAGATGTAGAGAAGATTTCAGGAGAACAAGAATTACAAATTCTTAATCTAGCACTGGAAGGCAAAGCGGAAAATATTGTTAGAAAAATAGTAATTATTTTTTTCTATAAAAGTATTGGTAATCTTCTAGGCATGGGAATGGGCATGGGAATGGGTATGGGTATGGGCATGGGAAGAACAGTAAAATTGCTTGAGTCGTTGATAGTGGGCAGAAAAAAACAATCCATGGAAATATTGCAGCGTTTCCAATTCCCCGAAGCGGAAGAAGTGAGGCAAATAATCGCTATCGTTCAAAAGATGTTAGACGAGATGGTAGATGAAAAGCAATAACCCACATCTGAACCATTCCATCTAATGGTAAGGGCGTTGTAGGGGCGGGTTTAGGGACAAAATTAACGGACAAACCAATAACTTTTGTACAAAACCCGCCCTTTCCAAGTCTGTAAACCAACCGATAACCTCAAGCCAAAATCAACCTTATTAGAGGGTTGAAACTGTGGGAGTATGTCAGTTTTGCACCTAATTTTCCAGTTAACTTGCTCTCGTTGGGTTTCGTTCCTCAACCCAACCTACTTGCTTTCCCAGCATGTAAGCCAACCGATAACCTCAATTCCCAATCAACCCCGATGTAATAGGATTTTTTTGACGTTAATCGACTGTATGTCAGGTTCGGATCAGGGCGGGTTTTGTTGTCCAGTTGATGTCTGTCTGCTAATTTAATTCCTAAACCCGCCCCTACATCTTTGAGATGCGATCGCGCCTTGACTCAGGGCGTCATTGATGTTTAATCCGCCTCAAATACGATAATTATACACAACCTGGATTTTATTTTATTGCCATTTGTACTTGGTAACACCAAACCCTATTGGGTGACATCGTGGATAACAATCAGACTTGAGAAGGAGTTAACTTTAGCAGTCTAGCGATAAACCTATAGTTAGGCGTCTTGTGGCGTTACAGATAGAAAGATGTGAACAAAGGTGACAATAACGCCACCTTTGCGCCTTCTATATTATTAAAAAGGAAAAAACAATGTTTCAACGTGTGGGAATGATGCTGGGGTTGGGTAACAGGCATCTGTGGCTAGCGGACGTTTCAGCCGCTCCAACGGTGTCTCCAGTCGCGAATACTCCAGAACAGGCGGCTTTGGTCTTTTCCGGACCGCAGTTTTTTATTGCCTTGATTGCTGGGATACTCATGGCGTTTGCCTTCCAATTTTTGTTAACCAATTTCACCCTTGCCGCAGGCATTTCAGCAGGAGATAATCCATTAGAGGACGCAGAAACCTGGGGCGGCAAGATTAAGGCAGTTGAATTCAAACTAGGAGCATTAGCTTTAGTTACCGTCAATATTGCCTTATTCATCGCCTGTTTTCTGGCGGTAAAACTGACCCTAATTAACAGCCTGACTCTGGGAGCGATTACCGGGGTAGTGATTTGGTCTGCCTACTTCTTGCTGCTACTGTGGGTAAGTTCCACGGCAGTGGGTTCTGTTGTGGGTTCCGTAGCGAATACAGCGAGTTCAGGCTTGCAAGGAGTCATGACGATAGTCACTACCGCTTTGGGTGGAAGAGCGGCAAATGCTCAAATTGTCAATACAGTGGAGGAATCTGTAGAAGCCGTTCGCCGTGAATTGAGTTCAACGGTTGACCCTACCCGCCTCCAGGAAACTGTACAAGACTACGTGGCAGATCTGCCTATACCCAACCTAGATCTCAAACAAATTCGCAATGATTTGGAAAATTTGCTCAGTGGTTCAGAGTTGAGGTCTATCGCTGAGAGTGATATTCTGCAAAACGTGAACCGTCAGACGTTCGTCGATTTAGTCAGCAGTCGCACAGACTTATCAAAACAAGATATTAATGGGATTGCCGATCAACTCGAAGCCGCTTGGCAGAAGGTATTAGGTCAGCCCTATAAAACCGAACCCCAGGCAAAACTGCTTAATTTCCTCCAGTCCGCCAGTCCTGAAGAGCTAACGTCAGATCAGCTGAGTGATAAGCTGGGACAACTCGTTGGCGTTGGAGCGGGTAAATCCGATGGCGGTAATGGCAATGGTGGCTTCGGGGAGCAAGCAGCGCAAATCGGTGTCAGCGCTTTAATGAATAGAGTCCTGTCGCGGACGGATTTGTCTGACCTCGATGTAGAAAAAATTTCCAGCCAGTTGCAACAGTTTAAAGATCAAGCGACAGAGGAAGCTAAACATCTTTCCTCTGAGGTAGCTGAGCGAGTTCCTGGACAACCCTTTAGTACAATTAAGGCAGATGTAGAAAACTACCTGATCAATTCCAAGCCTTGGCACTTGAATCGAGAGACGATTAAGCAGGAATTTAAAGACGTTATCTATGACGCCGAAGCTGCTCCCAAGGCAGTTCGGCAGCAATTAGAGCAACTGAATCGAGACGATTTGGTGAACTTGCTGGAATCACGGGATAATTTTACCTCTGAAAAAATAGCGGATATTGCCGATCAGTTAGAAGGTATCCGCCAGGAGGTTCTGGAAACCGTTCAAGATGCGGAGTCGGAAGAAAAGTCCCAAGACATCCGCACTCGGGTGGAAAATTATCTTCGCCATACCAACAAAGAAGAACTGAATCCGGAAGGGATTGAGCGGGATTTCCAAGCACTTCTAGATGACCCAGAGGCGGGTATTGACGCACTCCGCGATCGCCTATCCCAGTTTGACCGCGATACTCTAATCCAACTGCTCTCTCAACGGGAAGACTTGAGTCAAGAGGACATCGAGCAACGGGTTAATCAACTTGAGAGTACACGCGATCGCGTTTTGTCACAAGCTCAGGAATTGCAAGACCAAGCGAAATCCAAAGCCGATGAGCTGCGTGGTAAGGTAGAAGACTATCTACGCCATACCAACAAAGAAGAACTGAATCCCGACGCGATTGAGAACGAGTTACAAACGCTCCTAGATGACCCACAGGCAGGACTCTCGGCATTACGGCAAAGGTTATCTCAGTTTGACCGGGATACGCTAGTGCAATTGCTTAATCAGCGCGAGGATCTCAGCCAGGAAGAGATTAATCAGGTCATTGACCAGTTCCTCAATGTACGAGATACTATCCTGAATGCACCACGAGAATTAGCGGGTAATGCCAAACAGCAGTACGAGCAAATCACCCACAAGATTGCTGAGTATCTGCGGAACACGAATCTGGAAGAACTCGACCCGGAAGGGATTAAACAGGATTTAGCGAAACTCCTGGATGACCCGAAACAGGGAGCGTTAGCAGTGCGCGAACACCTGGCTCAGGTTGATCGCGAAACTTTGGTTAAACTCCTCAGTCAACGGGACGACTTAAGCGAGGAGCAAGTTAATCGGACTATTGACCAAGTGCAAAATGCGATTCAAAGCATTGTCAAAGCACCGCGACGCTTGGCAAGTCGTGCTAAAGATAAGGTACAGGATGTCCAAGCCAATTTTGAAGCGTATCTGCGGAATACAGATAAAGAAGAACTCAATCCTGAAGCCATCAAGCGCGAGCTACAACAGTTATTCAATCAGCCATCAGAAGGCTGGAAGAATGTGAGCGATCGCCTCTCCCACTTTGACCGTTCAACGTTGGTGGCGCTGCTGTCACAACGGGAGGATATATCCTCCGAGGAAGCGAACCAGATTGCGGATAATATTGATTCTGTCCGCCATCAGTTGGTCGAACAAGCACAAGCGGTTCAGCATAAACTGCAATCGGCAATTGACAGCATTTTTGCCCGAATTCGCAACTACCTCAACTCCCTGGAACGTCCCGAACTCAACTATGAGGGGATTAAGCGAGACATCCGTAAATTGTTTGATGATCCAGAAGCCGGATTTGATGCGCTGCGTGATCGGCTCGATCAGTTTGACCGAGACACATTGGTGGCTCTGTTGAGTTCCCGCGAGGACATCTCCCAAGCTGATGCCAATCGGCTGATCGAGCAAATTGAAGGGGTACGCGATCGCGTACTCAGTCGCGCTGAACGCCTGCAAGAGGAAGCTCAAAAACGGGTTAAACAACTCAAGCACAATGCGAAGAAACAAGTGCAAGAAACCCGAAAAGCTGCTGCAACGGCGGCTTGGTGGTTGTTTGGTACAGCGCTTACTTCCGTCGCGGTTGCGGCTTTTGCTGGCATGTTAGCCGTAGGCGGTTTAGCCATGTTTAGTTAGTGATCGCACCTTATCCGGGCGGGTTTCGGTGTTCAGTTTGAGGTTTGTCTACTCATTTAATCCCTAAACCCGCCCCTACATTTTTTGGATGCGATCCTGCTTTTCCGGGCGGGTTTTGTTGTTCAGTTTGAGGTTTGTCTACCCATTTAATCCCTAAACCCGCCCCTACATCTTTGGGATGCGATCGCGCTTTTTCGGGCGGGTTTTGTTGTTCAGTTTGAGGTTTGTCTACCCATTTAATCCCTAAACC
>CAKZMA010001278.1 GCA_937127375.1 uncultured Coleofasciculus sp.
TCTAACTTGTCGCTAATGATCAACCCTCCACAATCACCCGATCGAGAGTGTGGCGAATAATCTCCCGTTGTTGGGCATCATATTGCCAACGTTCCAGAAACGCCTTATAATTTCCCTCTCCGGTGATGGCACTTTCCCGTAACGCTACCACTTTTTCCTGCACTTGAGGTAGATTAATTTTTTCAATTAAATGGATCGTTCGTCTTCGCACTCGATCCGATCCTTGCGCCATGGCTTCATTCTGATTCCGACGGTGGGTAATCGCCATCGCAGCGGACATGGCTAAGTTTTTCACCAACAGTTCAGCGACGGTATCCGGTGAGGATTGCAGGGCTTGAATTACCTCTGGCGAGGGAGTATCCGCTAAACTGTCGTCAGCGGTGAGGTACGTGACAAAAAACCCTCTAGCACCATTTGTGGTTTTCACCAATTGGGCGATCGCACCGGCCGCGTCTACTTGGGAGAGTTCACCGGATGACAGTTGCGTCATCAGAGATTGAGTGAGTGCGATCGCGTCGTCAAAGGTCACGTCTTCTGGAATATCCACCTGATTCCATCTCGTAATAAAATGCTAATCACGTTATCTTGATTCAAAATTACTCCTAATGCAAGCACTTTGGCTGGAAAATAATCAACTGCAACTCCGCCGCGATATCCCCATTCCTCAACCACCACCGGGGGAAGCCTTGGTACGAGTTGTGCAGGCGGGTATCTGCAACACGGATTTGGAATTAATTCGCGGCTATTATCCCTATAAAGGTATTTTAGGTCATGAATTCGTCGGTGTTGTTGAACAAGGACCAACCGAGTTACAGGGACAACGAGTCGTTGGCGAGATTAACGCCGTTTGTGGGCAATGTCACTATTGTCAGAATGGACAATCAACCCACTGCGAAAATCGCACGGTACTCGGGATTGTCAACCGCCATGGTGCGTTTGCCGACTATCTCAGTTTACCGATAGAGAATTTGCATCGAGTCCCGGATAATTTACCCACAGATTTAGCGACCTTTACCGAACCCGTCGCCGCTGCCTTGGAAATTCAGCAGCAAGTCACGGTGAGTTCGACGGAACGAGTGTTGGTGGTAGGCGATGGGAAACTGGGACAATTAGTCGCCCAAACTCTTGCTTTAACTGGATGTGACTTGTTTGTGGTGGGGCGTCATCAGCATAAGTTGGCAAATTTATCGGCACGCGGGATTAAGGTGGGATTAGCTGATGCGATCGCCAAACGTTCTTTTGATATTGCGGTTGAGTGTACCGGGAATCCGGCTGGATTTGAACTCGCCCGCCGCGCTTTACGTCCACGAGGTATTTTAGTCCTGAAAAGTACGTATGCGGGTCAGTTAACCTTTGATGCTTCCTCTCTGGTTGTAGACGAAATTACCCTAATTGGGTCGCGTTGTGGTCCGTTTGCCCCCGCCCTGGAGTTACTGGCGTCAGGACGGGTGGATGTGGAACCACTGATTCAGGGTCATTATCCGTTAGGAGAGGGACTTAAAGCCGTTGAACAGGCAAAAAGTAAGGGCGTGTTGAAGGTTTTATTGGATATGAGTGATCAGTAGTTTGTCATTGGTCATTTGTAAGGGTTTTCAGGATAAAAACACGGGAGTGTCGTTTATTGGAGTTAAGGATTGGATGAGTGTTACCCTAACCGATGTCAAGTATATTTTGTTGGATATTGAAGGTACAACCTCGGATATTCAATTTGTCCATAAGGTGATGTTTCCTTACTCTAGAGAACGGTTGGAACAGTTTGTTTTAAGCGATCAGAATTTAGATGAGGTGGTTGAGGCGATTAACCTGACGCAGCAGACGGTTAAAGCCGAACAAGGACAAGAGATTGATTTAGAGGGCGCGATCGCGACTTTACTCGACTGGATTGATCGCGATCGCAAACACCCTGCCCTGAAATCGATTCAAGGACTGATTTGGAAAGAGGGGTTCGAGACGGAGGCATTTAAATCACATCTTTACCCCGATGTCAAGCCAAAGTTAGAAGAATGGGCGCGATCGGGGTTAAAATTAGGCATCTATTCATCGGGTTCGATTGCAACTCAAAAAATGTTCTTCAGCCACACAGTCGAAGGAGATTTAACCCCACTCTTTTCTAACTATTTCGATTTAACGACGGGGAGTAAAAAAGAAGCGATGAGTTACGAACAGATTATCGAGGGTTTAGGATTAGCCCCCAATAAAATTGTCTTTTTTTCCGACGTTCCCGCTGAATTAGTCGCGGCGCGAGAGAAAGGGTTACGAGTGGTTCATGTCAAGCGCGAGGGAACCGCATCTTGGTCTGACGTACCCGAAGTAGAATCTTTTCATGAGATATCGCACCATTCATTGTAGAGACGTTGCATGCAACGTCTCTACAACTTCCTTTATTCCTGCTGTATCATCCACACCAAAAAGGCTAAAATTTGCTCAACGGGTGGGAGAGGATAAACAATTAAATCAATCGTGACTTTGGTAGCTTCCAGTTGGAGAAATTGCCATTGGTTACCATTACTAACTGTACCATAGATACATTGAAGCGGTTGTTCCTTAGCGATGTTAAATTTCTGGGCAGCAACCATTTCCGCCACACATTGACCAATTCCCGATTTAAGGTTAGCTTGTTTCGCCTCCACAATCACAACGGCTGGCGCTTCAATGTCTAAAAGTTCGGGGGAACGACTGATCAGGAAGTCACAACGTCCATTAAGCCCCAGTGATTCATCGACGTTAAAGTCTTCACCCGAAAATAAACTAATTTGACGGTTCAAAATGCGCCGCACTTCCACTAAAACCGGACTGATAATTAATTCGGATCGGGCTTTTTCACTCCCTGACGCCACGGCGAGAGGGAGATTTTCTTCCAGAATCGCGGCTAAGGTAGAACTGGGTTGAATCGGGTCAATTTTTGGCAAAAATCTGATGCCTTCGGCTGTCGTGAGATTGAAGGCTTCTTTTGCTTTAGCAAGAGTGGTGAATTGACTGTACGGCATTATTGTCTTATCTAGGAGAATCAGTTCCCATCTCAGAAAACAGGTAAATCTAAAACAAATCCCGGTAAAACATCTTCTCCTGATAAACTCGCAGGTAACTGGAGCATCTCAACAGTCTAAGTTTAGAATTACTGGAGTTGAAGTAATCCTTGCCATGCCAGAAACCAATAAAACGCTGACCCGTTGAACCTTGCATATCCTCTCATATTAGCAGATAGGAGTTAGACTCGCGATCGCACGTTTCCCCCTCATCCCCTAACGTCTTCCCACTCCCAGAAAGACGGGGAAGCATCACTCCCAAGTCTACCCCTGTTTATTTCCACCACCTGACTGAGATAAGCAAAACTTTTAGTCTTTACGCTTACGTTTTAATCATTTAAAGTTCATCAAATTTAACACGGGCAGAAAACGTCACGGGTCAATCCTGATTTGATCGGGGTTTGAGGTTGTAGTACAATGTTAACTTAATCCTGTATTGTGCTTATTTTATAGCAATTTTTTAACCTTAAACGCTTCAAAGCCTTATAAATAGGTTATTTTATCCCGTATCGCTGCGGCAAACTTGATACACGACAAGCATCTTACATTACCCAATTTTCTCGACTCAGACCGAGGCAAATTTGACAAAAAAGCCTTTTTATGCATCTGAGGTTTAATTAAAAAGGGACAACTGGGGGAATAGGAATGCAACTCAGTAGGAGTTAGAGCAGTACGCTCTCGCGTAGTTACAGTACAAATGTTCTAAGACACTCCTGATAAAGCCTCAATTTCTAATGTGTAAATACACGCCTAGCGTAGGGCTATAGAGGAAGTGCGATCGCATAAGACACAGATCATCGAATCTCTGCTTGAGTCAACAAATTGAGGAACCAGCGACTGGATGGGAGGGAAGAAATAGGGCGCGATCGCACAGCGACTCAACCCAAATAATTCTCTTTATACAGTTGCGCGGTCTTCGCTTTAAATTGAGGACAGGGCGACCCGATCGCATTGAATAGAGTGGTGTTGTTAATTAAACCAAGCGGGTCGCCCCTACAGGAAGGAATTTGACAAAAGTACATTCAGTTATCCCTGTTTGACTGGTAGGGAATCACCGATCCTTTTAGGTCGGTGAGAATGTCAACGATGTCCTGCATCAGACGTTTTATCAGGATAAACGGTTAACCAACTGTTTCCGAAACACCAACCATTTTTCCATAGCATCAGAATTAGAGTCTACTCCTTTGTGCAATAAAATCACCCCATCCTCAAACCCAATAATACCATACTCCTGCTTTGCCGTTACCTGATCAATTAGCGATACCAGCGACTTCAAGAGTCCTCGTTCCTGATCAAATGCTACCTGATATTGCTGCAATCGCCAAAGGTCAGCAATAATATACTCTACATTAATAACCTCTTGCTGATCATTACGTAAGCTTAAATCCGGTAAGCGGATAATTTCACGGCGACTAGAGAGATGAGGAATAATATACGTTGTCGCCGAAACACTCGCATCCGGTGGAATTTGGGCAACTAAAGGACGCATTTGTTGCACATGGTTCCACTGTTGGGGTAATGAGATATGTACCCACGGATCAAAGGAATCCGGTAGCATAAAATAAAACGCCCGATTTAACGCCGAAGCACTGGAGGTATAGGAAAAAATAAGCGTTAAAGTAATACAAAAAATCCAAAAATATCGAAACAGCGATCGCTTATATAAATCTTGATGCATTGACCACCAAAGAATCGCCCCATAAAATAGCCCTGGCACTACCGTAAGCGCATAACGAATATTAATCGCCAGTACCGATTCACCCTGACCTAAAAATAACTTAAGTAAAGGAAATCCCGCTATCATCCAAGACGCGGGTGAAATCGCTGGCACAAATGCCAACGGTAACCATTGCCCCAATAAATAATTCAACGTGCGACCAAACGGTGTCACCAATTCCACCAACACTCGTCCAGGATTACTCACCATTCCCCAGATAATCTCTAAAGTAGACGCCTCATCCCCCGTAGCATATTGACCGAATCGTTCCATCATAAACCGCTGCGAAATATCCTCGGAAAATAACGGCATAACTAGATTCGTCAGCAGAATCATATAGCCAAAACTGAGGCTACAAACCACTAATCCAATCCGGGGATATCGCCGACTTAGGATTAGGTAAACTCCCACACCAAATAAGCCGATTCCGGCATCTTCGCGCACGGCTAAAAGTAACACAGCTAATAGCCAAAATAGCCACCAGCAGCGTTTTTCCATCGCTAGCAGCAGTCCAAAAACAAATAGGGGAATCTGGGAAATATCGTGAAAGTTCGATAAGGTTGGACCAATAACCGCGTTCGCACAGTAAAAGCTAACTGTAATCATCCCAGCTAAGGTTGGTTCCAGATACTCTCGTGCGAGAACATACAACACCAAACCCGCCGCCGTAACCAATGTTACCTGCAATACAGTTAACATGGCGGGTGTAGGAAATAAAGCATACAGCGGTAACCAAAGTAACAACGCTGGCGTAAAATGTTGTCCCAAACGATGATAATCCACCGTGGGAACCTCTCCCTGGTGAACCACATTCGTCGAAAGTTGGGAGGATAAGGAACTCTCAAAAAAACGCCCGTGCAGGTTATTCCAGAAGACTTGATTAAAAATACCTTGGTCGTAGGAGGAATAAAACGTATAGTGTCGATGTAAGCCTAAAATTAAAGCCATACAAAAAAAAGCGATTGCCGCCGTAATCGCTAACCGTGATAGAGATACCTGAGAAAATTTAAATCGCATCATAGTATGTCCGGCTGTATAATTCGTCTATCATACCCGTAGTTAATTTCCCAGAGAACATTATCCTAACGAAGGACAAAGGAC
>CAKZMA010001279.1 GCA_937127375.1 uncultured Coleofasciculus sp.
GGCTTCTGGCGCACCCCAGGAAAGCTTAAAACCAACAACAACATAAATGTGCGAGTGCAGGTAAGGGCTGTAAACATACTGATTACCACTCCAATCCCTAGGGTAACGGCAAAGCCCTTAACTAAACCTGACCCTAGCCAAAATAGAGCCGCACACGCAATCAACGTAGTTAGGTTCGAGTCTAAAATACTGGAGAATGCTCGATAAAAACCAGATTCGACAGAGCGATATAGAGTTTTTCCCTCGCGTAATTCTTCTCGCGTCCGTTCAAAAATTAGCACATTCGCATCTACCGCCATACCAATACTGAGAATAAACCCAGCAATTCCTGGTAGAGTTAAGGTTACACCAATCAGGGCAAAGGCGGCTAGGGTGAGTAGAGCGTAGATACTCAGCGCCACATCAGCAATTAAACCGGGGAGACGATAGTAGATTGCCATAAACAGCAACACTAAAATTAAACCGCCAATGGCAGCATAAACGCTGCTTTGAATACTATCTCGTCCCAGGGTAGCGCCGACAGTGCGATTTTCCACGATTTCCACAGGTAACGGTAACGAACCCCCTTTGAGTTGGGCGGCTAAGTCACTCGCCCGTTGCACATCAAAATTCCCGGTAATCACAGCACTACCGCCACTAATCCCCGTTTCCGCGTATTCCGGACCTACCGTGGGGGCGCTGATTAGGGAGTCATCCAGGAAAATCCCAATACTGCGCCCGGTACCCGCCAAGTCTCTAGTCAGTTCAGCAAATCCTTGTCCCCCCGCCGCATCAAAACGGATGGCGACTTGCCAACCATTACCCGCTTGAGTCGGTTGCGCGAAGGCATCTTTGAGGTTTTTCCCTGTCACATTCGTCTTCTCAAACAATTCTGCGATCGCGGCGTTGGAGCGTTCTAAAGCCGCTTGATTTTCTGCGATCGCCTCTTCCTCTGGATCACCACCCTCTTCACTCTCCAGTAGAGCGGCTTGCTCAAATAGCAGTTGCTGACGCAACTGTTGCTCAATCTGAAGCTGGGCTTCTGTACCTGGTATTTGCTTACGGAAATCAAGTTGGGCGGTTCCCCCTAGCACCCGTTCCGCCTGTTGCGGATCATTCACACCGGGAAGTTGTACTAATATTTGGTCTGAGCCAATAGTTTGGACTTGAGATTCAGAAACACCCAGAGCATTCACGCGACGGTCAACCACAGTTTTAACAGCCTCCAACTGATCCGGCGCAATTTCGGGAATCTCCTCTGTGGTTTTCACCTGAATCGTCAGTTGTGCGCCACCCCGCAAATCAAGTCCCTGCTGGAGAGGAATCTTCACCAGCACCACGATTGCCAGAATGATCAGGACTAGAATCAGGGCTACTAACGAACGCTGTCTTTGCATAACTTATGACTCGCCGCAACAAATGCTATCTTAATCTGTTTCTACTCATATCTTGCACCATTTTCAGTAAGCTCCCCCATCCGCCAAGAACTCAAGGTCTTGATCAGCAAGCCACAGCCCACGCTGAGTGGAGCGAAATCCATATCCAGTTAGCTTTAGATGTAGGGTGGGCAAGAGTTATCAATCTTGAAACGCTTTATGGTATCGTTCCTTGCTCTTGCCCACCGCAAGGTTAGTTCATATCTGAAGTGCCAACATCTTTTTTACTCCCTCAGCAATCTGCTGAGGTTGGACAATAGTCAAGCTTTCCAGAGTGCCATTATAAGGAGTGGGGATATCTTGAGACGAGAGTCGCAAGACAGGAGCATCCAATTCATCGAAGAACCGATCATTGATTGATGCCGTCACCTCCGCCCCAATACCACCAGTTTTCATACATTCTTCCACCAGAATCACCCGATGGGTTTTGCAAATCGACGCGCCAATGGTTTCAAAATCCAAGGGCTTCAGAGAAATCAAGTCAATCACCTCTGGATCAAACCCTTCTTTCTCTAGAGACTTCACCGCTTGGGTGACATGGTGACGCATCCGCGAGTAGGTGAGAATGGTGACATCTTCGCCCTCTCGGACAACCTCGGCTTTATCCAAAGGCAGGACATACTCCTTATCTGGCAAATCTTCTTTTAAGTTATAAAGAAGAACATGCTCAAAGAACAAAACCGGATTATCATCCCGAATCGCCGCTTTGAGCAATCCTTTGCCATTGTAAGGAGTTGAACAGGCGACAATCTTTAAACCCGGAACCGCTTGAAAATAGGCTTCGAGTCGCTGAGAATGTTCCGCCCCAAGCTGACGCCCCACCCCACCAGGTCCACGAATCACCATGGGAATTTTGAAATTACCACCAGACGTGTAACGCAGCATCCCAGCATTATTGGCAATTTGGTTAAATGCCAGGAGAAGAAAGCCCATATTCATGCCTTCAATAATCGGTCGCAACCCTGTCATCGCTGCGCCCACGGCTAAACCCGTAAAACTATTTTCGGCAATGGGAGTATCGAGAACTCGCAGTTCACCGTATTTTTTATACAGATCCTTGGTCACTTTGTAGGAGCCACCGTAGTGACCCACATCTTCACCAAGAACGAATACCGCGTCATCACGAGCCATTTCTTCATCAATAGCCGCACGCAACGCATTAAAGAAAAGTGTTTCTGCCATCAATACCTCACCAGACGTGGCAAATGTCATCCTAGCATTGCCTAAGCCGCAGGGGAAGCCGGGGAGCGGGGGAAGCGGAGGGAGCAGGGGAAGCAAGGGGAGCATGTAGAGACGTAGCATGCTACATCTGGAAGCTGGGGAAGC
>CAKZMA010001280.1 GCA_937127375.1 uncultured Coleofasciculus sp.
GTAAAACAGGCTGGAAGGTACACACAACAGGTGATAACGGTTATCTGAATTTAGCTAAGATTGGCTCGATTCAAATGCGTGGTAAAGCCCGCATCTGGGGAACGCCAACGACTTGCACCATTGTCTACCGTAATGGAAAATGGTATGCCAGTATAACCGTTAACCTAACCGAATTACAAGCAGCAACAAGGCAAACAGACTTTGGAGCAGTTGGTATTGATTTTGGGTGCAAGTCAGCTTTAGCGATAACTGATGGAAAAAATCACTCTTTTGTTGAAGCCCCTAAGTTTTTGAGAAAGGCTGAAGCCAAGATTAAACATCTTTCCAAGGGAAAGCGTCGTAAGACAGCACCTAATAGGAAGAAAAAGCAAAAGGGTTCTAGGCGGTGGAAAAAGACTCAGACAAAAATTAGCAAGGTAACCCGCAAGGTCGCTAATCAACGTCAAAACTGGGTACACCAAGTAGCAACAGACATTGTTCGCTGTAATAGCTTCGTTGCTACGGAAAAACTAGAAGTCTCGAAAATGACCCGCAAAGCCAAAAAAGGTAAGCGCAAAAAGCAGAAATCCATGCTCAATAAATCCATCTTAGACGTGGGGATGGGAATGCTGAGGTCAGCGATTGAATATAAAGTGAAAGACGCGGGTGGAGTGTTTATCGAGGTTCCTACTCGAAAAGTGAAACCATCCCAGACTTGTCCTAACTGTGGAAATCAGCAGAAAAAGACCCTAGACGAAAGAGTTCACCACTGCCATAAATGTGGATTCACAATGGATCGCGATTTAGCCGCAGCATTAGTAATGCTTTTGTGGGCGTTAGGAATTCTACCGGGGTTTGGAACGAGCCTCGTAGACGCCGATGCCTCTAGCTCTACTTCAGAAACCCGCTCTTCGCAGCAAACGGGAAGCATGAAGCAACTAGGGCAGATGAAGCGTCAGAAACACAGTCCTGCTGGTCTGGTTGTAGAAACCCAGACCTCAACGAAGTAGGTCTGGGTAGTTCATTATAGATCCTAAATCCAATCCCACAGAAATCTCTTTAATTGCCCGTTCTCAATCAATTCCAGTTCCCTCCCCTTGCAGGGGAGGGTTAGGGAGGGGTTTGTCTAGGGTAGAGACACAGCATTGCCTAACCCTCCACTTGTCGTCAATCTCACCGTAGCCAAAATCACCCTAAGACTGGTGAAATTTACCCCCTTATCGCTGCAAATAAATAATCTTTGCCATTTCCCGATCCAACGCCGCCCGCGTTCTGCCCACCTTAATAATATAAGAAGGAAACCGCTGCTCCAACAGAATCGGCATTCCGGGACTAATTCCCATCGCCATCAACTTCTGCAACGTCATCTCATCCTTCGTCTTCAACGCAGCAACGGTGCCGCTATTTCCTCGTTTAACCGATGCTAGTGCAATCATTTAAATCGTCACTCCTAATACATTTAACAAACCATTAACCAGATATCCCACAAAAAAGGCAAAGGGGAAAATAAATGCCACAATCGCCCAAGTTACTTTCGCCCCCCGCTCTTTCAACATCACTTGCAGTTGGGCAATACAAGGTAAAAACAGGGTCAACACAATCGCCGTCACTACCAACTGATTCCCTGTAAAAATTCCCTCCTGTTGCATATCAAATAACCCAGCCGCGCCGTAATCCCGCCGGAAGAAGCCATATAAAAAGATCGGTGCTGCTTCTCTAGGTAATCCTAACCCTAAAGCAATCGGCTCAATCCCCTGAATAATCCAGCCAAATAACCCGGTTAAACGCCCAAACCAAATAATCACCGATGCCCAAATAAATAGGGGCAGAATCTCCAAAAAATACCACTTCATTCTGAGATAGGTTTTCACCAGAATGTTTTGCAGTTTAGGAAAACGCAAGGGGGGAATTTCCATGTAAAAACTAGCCGGATTTCCCGGCAGCATTCGGGCACTTAAATAGCCTGTAATCATAAAAATTGCCCCAATCACTCCACCCCAAATCAACAACGCGGCTGGTTTTTGAGCTAACAATCCCACAATTACCCCCCACTGTGCCGCACAGGGAATGGCTAAGGAGAGTAAAAATGTGGCAATCAGTCGTTCCCGTGTCGTTTCCAGGGTGCGGGTGACTAAGGTTGCCATGGTGTCACATCCCAATCCCAACACAATCGGAATTACCGCCCGCCCCGATAACCCGATCGCTTTAAACAGGTTATCCAGCATCAGGGATAGTCGCGGCAGATAGCCACTGTCTTCCAGGAAGGAAAACATGAAAAAGAATGTAGCAACCACGGGTAAGACAATCGCCACTGCATAGCGAATCCCTAGAGTAATAATTCCGTAATCGTTGGCGATTAAATCCTGTAAAGGTTGCCAGGGCAAAATTACCGCTGCCGTTTGGTTGACAACGGGATTAATATATGTTTCAAAAAAGGTTTCAATGGTATCCACCATCGTCCCCGCCCCAAATTCCCCGACAAATTTGTAAATCCCGTAATAGAGAATCGCCAGCAAGATCGGAAATCCTGTCCACGGATTGACTGTGAGTTGGTGCAGTCGTTCCGCTAACGGGGTTTTGCCTTGACTGGATTCGCTGAGAACCGTTTGTTCGATCGCCCACGCCCGTTGTTGACGTGCTTTGGCAATAGCAGAGATTAGCGGTTCATCCAACTGACTCTCAGCATCTGCGATCGCGGCTTTAATTTCGGCTTCTGTCTCCTGAATCTGAAGTTGTTGCCAAAGTGCAGGATCTTTTTGCAACAGGAGTAAGGCAATACTGCGCCGGGAAAGGGGATAATCCTGGGATAGCGACAATCGTGATAACAACGACTCCAGTTTCGCGATCGCCCCCTCAATAGGTTCCGGATAAGCAAGCTGACTTAACATAATCATTCACCTTATACTTCAAGTCTCGTAAACCAACATTCAGTGCCGCTGCCATGGTGACAACCGGAATCCCTAATTCCATTTCCAAATGATCCCGGTGAATCTGAATCCCCAGGTGTTCAGCTTCATCGATCATGTTGACGGCTAACAGCACAGGTAAACCCGCTTCAATAAGCTGAAACGTCAACGGAAGCATCCGCCCTAGGTTTTTGGCATCAACGACATGAATCACCAAGTCTACGGATTCACTGAGTAATAAATCCCGCGAAACTCTTTCCTCTTCGGTAATCGGGAGTAGGGAATACATTCCTGGTGTATCCACCACCGCAAACAGGCGATCCCCAACCGTCATCTGACCCCTGGAGACTTCTACCGTTGTACCGGGATAATTGGACACAGTGACATAGGTTCCCGTCAGGGCATTAAACAGAACACTTTTACCCACATTGGGCATCCCCACCAACGCGACTTGGGGAATCGGTTCAGTTTTCAGCAGTGATGGTTGTGGTGATTTGCTCCACCATTTCCAGCCAACCCCTCTTTTGGGCTTACTGTGGCAGGTGTTCTGACATTTGTGACATTCCATATCTTCTTGACTCCGATGATGGGAAGCGAATTTTGCAACTTGTTAAAAGTAATTCTCATTAAGTTTAGTCAATAATGACCTAGGTTTCTGTATCAGGTCTACCTTTTATAAAATCTTAATATTTGGGAGGGAAGAGGAACCTCTCTTAGCTGAGATTCATTGATCGGAGCTTGACGCGAAGCCTTCTTCCCTGTTCTGATCAAAGTTTAAACCTATTATCTCAGTCTGACAAGATAAATAAAAGCTGAAACAAATTCTCTTTAGTGTTCCAGGGATTGGTGGCAATGGGGCGTTGGTTAGGCAGGAAATATATAGTAATTTACCGAAATATTTTTTAATAAACGTTAAGAATAAGTCACTTTAAGTTGAAGTCGGGTGGGCAGGAGTGATCAACCTGGAAATGCTCAGGTTATCAAGAGAGTGCTATTGCCCACCTCAATCTTCTGTATGGCGTCACCCCTTCACCTCATCACCCCCTCTTTGGTGAACTGATGGGTACTTGCAGCCAAATTGCCCTAGGATGACGAGTGACTTGTCGTATACCGTTGCTCTGCCAGATCCCGGATCAGAGACAAGCGATTATAGAGATAGTCATTCAAAATATGCATTTCCTCTGAATTCAGACCTCGCTCTTGTTTGAATTGCTTGAGTATCCACTGAACCAGACTAGCATCGTCGAGTTTCAGTAGCAGATTAGATTGAGTCGTTTCAATTAAAGACCACAACTGACGCAGCATTGTGGGAGTCATACAATCTCCTTCCTTAGGTAAAGTGGCAGCAGCCGAGAAATAAAGCTGGTTTTCCAGCGCCGTGTCGCGATCTGGCAAAGAACACGACTCCTTTAAGAATTACTTAAGGATTGCTTGGTTTTTTTTACCATAACTCATCTCGAACAACCCAACTCACGATTGTACTGAGGATGATACAAGAGTTACCAAAGCCTTAACAAACTGAAAAATTACTTTGTAAAACTGA
>CAKZMA010001281.1 GCA_937127375.1 uncultured Coleofasciculus sp.
AAGAAACCGTTGATTTTGGTGAATATGTCGATCGCATGGCAGAGTTGATTGACTTGCCGATTGACCCAGAATACCATCCCGGTGTCGTGGATAACATTACTCGCATTGCCGCGATCGCACAATTGGTGAATGAGTTTCCCTTACCGGATAATATAGAAGCCGCACCAGTCTTTGAACCATGAGCTTTAATTGGAGACAAGCTGACGCTGTGGGAATAGCTACAGCCGTTTATCAGGGTGAAATAACCGCCAGTGCGATCGCGCGGGATTGTTTGGCACAGATTGATGCCCGTAATCCTAGCTTAAATTGTTTTACCGCAATTACGGCTGATACAGCAATCGCCGAGGCGGAACGGGTGGATCAGGCGATTAGCCGAGGGGAATTTCCCGGTGTCTTGGCGGGGGTTCCGTTTGCGGTGAAGAATTTATTTGATATCGCGGGATTAACCACCCTAGCCGGATCAAAAATTAATGCCGAAAATCCCCCAGCGAACCACGATGCTACCGCCGTTACCCGACTTAAGCAAGCCGGGGCGGTGCTGGTGGGGGCGTTAAATATGGATGAATATGCTTATGGGTTTGTGACGGTTAATAGCCATTATGGGGCAACTCCGAACCCTCATGATCCGACTCGCGTTTCTGGTGGCTCATCTGGGGGTTCCGCCGCTTCGGTTGCAGCCGGATTAGTTCCCCTTACTTTGGGTTCTGATACTAATGGTTCAATCCGGGTTCCGGCTTCATTGTGCGGAGTTTTTGGCTTAAAACCCACATACAGGCGTTTATCACGGGCAGGAGCGATTTTATTTTCCAGTAGTTTAGATCATATTGGTCCGTTTACTCGATCAGTACGAGATATGGCTACTGCGTTTGATATCCTTCAGGGAAGCGATGAACGTGATCCGGTATGTACGCAACGTCTTCCAGAACCTTGTTTACCGCAACTGGAACAAGGAATTGAGGGATTACGGATTGCGGTAGCGGGAGACTATTTTGCTCAAGGCGCTACCCCAGACGCCTTAGATGCTGTTGCCAAAGTCGTCCAAGCGCTGAATGTCACCGCTACAGTGAGCATACCGGAAGCGCATCGGGCAAGAGCGGCGGCTTATATTATTACGGCTACAGAAGGCGCTAACTTACATTTTGCCAACTTGCGATCGCGTCCACAAGATTTTGACCCCGCCACGCGCGATCGTTTTCTAGCGGGGGCTTTAATTCCCGCCTCGTGGTACATTCAGGCGCAACGGTTTCGCCAATGGTATCGCCAAAGGGTGCAGGAACTTTTTCAGACAGTAGATATTATTCTCGCACCAACTACGCCTTGTGTCGCCCCCCGCATCGATCAAGAAACAATGGTAATTGGGGGAGAAGAGATATTAGTGCGCCCGAATTTGGGACTGTTTACCCAACCTTTATCTTTTATTGGATTACCTGTTTTATCGGTTCCGGTTAAATCGTCTAGTTCTCTACCCTTAGGTGTGCAAATTATTGCCGCTCCTTACCATGAAGCCATGATATTGCGTGTCGCCGCCGTATTGGAGGGGAAGGAACTATAAATGGCTACTGAAATTCCCTCAAAAATGACTAAAAAAGAATTACGGCGGCGACTGCTGAAACAGCGACAAGCCATGACAAAAGAAGACTGGCGAGAAAAGAGCGATCGCGTCTGTACTCAGCTTAAGTCGTCACCTCTATTCACTCAAGCAAAAACGATCCTGGCTTATTTTAGTTTTCGCCAAGAACCCGATCTCCATCCCCTGTTTACCGATACCCAACACAGTTGGGGATTCCCTCGATGTGTCGGCAAATCTCTCCTCTGGCATCGCTGGAAGTGCGGAGAAGCCCTGCAAACGGGGGCTTATGGCATTTTTGAACCCCATGCCAATTCCCCCACCTTAGAACCGGATGACGTAGATTTAATCTTAGTGCCAGCGGTGGCGTGCGATCGCCGAGGCTATCGTTTAGGCTATGGGGGTGGATTTTACGATCGCCTGTTGAGTTCGGCGGAATGGATATCGAAGCCGACTATCGGAATTATCTTTGATTTTGCGTTATTTCCCCAACTCCCTATCGATGAGTGGGATCAACCCTTAAATGGAGTTTGCACAGAAACAGGAATAACTATGATGGTTTAGCTTACTTTTGGTTGGGATGCTGGAAAACCTCTCTCCAAACCTCTCTCCTTCAAGGAGAGAGGCTTTGAATGGTTTGTACGGAAACGGGGTTGACTATGATGGTTTAGAGGGCTAAGGTTCCCTCACTACAGAACGGGAAAATACGATGAGTAAAACGCCGGGAAAACAGATTTGGCAAAGGATTTGGACGTATATTCTCTTGAGTGCGATCGCGTTGGTGATGCTGTTTCCCCTCTTCTGGTTAATTAGCACATCATTGAAGTCTTCCACCGAGAATATTTGGTCTTTTCCACCTCAACTGTTCCCTAGTCAACCGACAATTGAGAACTATATCGAAGTCTGGCAAACGAATCCTTTTGGTCAATATATTTGGAATAGCGGCATTGTTGCCATTCTCACTGTTAGTTTAAATCTTCTCTTTTGTTCTCTAGCGGCTTATCCCTTAGCCCGACTTAATTTTCGCGGACGTGATATCATTTTCGCGATTATTGTTTCCACCATCATGATTCCCTTCCAAATCGTGATGATTCCCCTGTACATTTTGATGGTGCAGCTTGGCTTACGGAATAGTTATTTAGGCATTATTTTTCCCAGTTTAGCTTCAGCCTTTGGCATTTTCTTATTACGCCAAGCTTTTCAAGGGGTTCCTAAAGAACTCGAAGAAGCCGCTAGGATCGATGGTTGTTCGGAGTTAGGATTGTGGTGGCATATAATGATTCCCGCCGTTCGTCCGGCGTTAGTCACGTTAGCTATTTTTGTGTTTATTGGCTCATGGAGTGACTTTCTCTGGCCCCTAATTGTTCTGGATCGACCTGAATATTATACCTTACCATTAGGGGTAGCTAGATTAGCTGGAACCTTTTCCCTCGATTGGCGTTTAATTGCCGCCGGTTCCGTTATTTCTATTGCCCCAGTTTTGCTATTTTTTATCCTCATGCAGCGGTATATCGTACCTAATGATAGTGG
>CAKZMA010001282.1 GCA_937127375.1 uncultured Coleofasciculus sp.
CCTCTACTACAAACCACATTGTTCCAACTTATCCGCCATAACTTCAGCATGACGCCACCAGTCGTAATATCCTCCCACCCAGCGACGGGATGGCAAATGTCCGACTGGAGCTTTAAGATTAAAGCGATAAGCCCTATCTGGAACGCGAGGATTGTGAATTGACCAACCCACGCGATCGCACAACCTGGGATAGTCAGCTTCAACCTCTTGATAGATGCGACGTTGTACTGTCAAGCCAAAATGGTTTTTACTGTATTTTACCCATAGCTGATCCAGGGTATGCAAGTCTTCACAAGGTAATTCTTGGATATCATCCAACTTTAGATAATAACCGGGGAATTTACCACAGGCTTGACCTAATATGATCCAAGTTTCTTCATCGGCTTTTTGCCATTTATGGGTAGCCAAAAGTTGCTTTAATTGCCGATAATCAATTCCTACTTCTGAGGTGAGATTATTCTGTTTAGTTTTGCGGGTTTTGGGTTGCCGAAGGTTGATAAAATGAGTGCCGACGGGAGGAGAGGTAGCAGGGGTCAAATCCGTAATCACCTGATCAGCCGATTGATAACGTTGTTTGAGACGAGAATGAGTTAATTGATCCAGGATTTTCAGAAGGCGATCGCTAATTTGAGTTCCCGGAGGTAAGAAATCCCGCCACACCCAAGTTTCGTTGAAGGTATCATACAGGTCAAAGGGGGAAACCTGAGTCAACAAATACAGACAGGTTACTCCCACACTATACAGATCACTTGCCCAAAATGCTTTACCTTTGAGTTGTTCGGGAGCCATATATTCTGGGCTACCAATAATTGTACCCGTTTGCAGCAAGGCGGTATCCGTCAGCAATTTAGCCACGCCAAAGTCAATTAACACTAACTTCCTGTCATCTTGGCGGCGGATAATATTGGCGGGTTTAATATCTCGATGGAGTACACGATGGGAATGAATATAGCGAATCAAGGGTAATAGTTCACGCAATAATTCCCAAATTTGCTCTTCGTTGTAATGTCCCTGCTGGTTTAACTCCTCGCTCAGGGTTAGCCCCGGTATAAAGTCTTGAATTAAATAGAACTGTTGATTTTCTTCAAAATGTGCCAGAAGGGTGGGAATTTGCGGATGCTTGCCTAATTCATTTAAACGGATGGCTTCTTGTTGAAACAGTTCTTTGGCTTTTGGGAAGGTGTCTGGATCAAAATTTTCTAGATAAAGTTGTTTAATAACACAATGGGGTTGACTGGGAATATCTTCGTCAACTGCCAAAAATGTTCTGCCGAATCCACCGCTACCGAGGGGGCGTAGAGGGCGGTAGCGTTCTTTGAGGCGTAGCCGTTCCCCACAGGTTTGACAAAAGTGAGCGGAATCGAGATTTTCCGGCGTAAGACATCCTGGTTTAATACAATAAGTCATAAGTTATAAGCAAAATTCGCCCTAACTGTAGAGACGTAGCATGCTACGTCTCTACATCTCCTACTACGTTTCTATATCTCCCTCAGCTTGCCCATTTCCTGTTCCCTGTTCCCTGTTCTCTCGAAATCATTATTAGGAGACAATTTGAATTCCATGACTGGCAAACTTTGTCACCCAAAAACCTAAATTTGGATCATGAATTTCTGACTGGACATCTTGTAAAAGCGCTTGAGCCTGTTCCTGAGACTCACAAAGGGCAAATACCGTTGGTCCCGAACCGGACATCATTGTGCCTAATGCACCGCAATTTTCAAAGGCTTGTCGCAGTTGCAGGACTTGGGGATAGTTAGGGAGTACAACTTGCTCCAAATCGTTGTACAGCAGTTGACCAATTTTGGCGAAATTTTTATTTGAAATTGCTTGAACCATTGAACCCGAATGCACACGAGTGGGGAGATTTATCGTTTCAGTTATTATCGATTTATCGACTCCCTCAGAACGCCCGTATGTATTGCTAAACTGAGACCGATAGGTTTGATATGCCCAAGCTGTAGAAACGGCTAAATTTTGATGTTTGGCTAACACCAGATAGAACGAATCCAGATTGGGTAAGGGATCAAGTTCTTCACCTCGCCCGGTTGCGATCGCGGTTCCCCCAGCTAGACAAAATGGTACATCTGAACCCAGTTTCGCCGCTAACTCTTGTAATTCTGGCTGCGTGAGTCCCAGTTGCCAAAGCATATTCAATCCTACCAAAACGGCGGCGGCATTGGTTGACCCTCCCGCTAATCCAGCCGCGACGGGAATATTCTTTTTAATTGTGACTTCCACACCGCCAAACTGCGCCCAGCAATCGGGAAACTGTTGACTCATCAAATCCACCGCCCGGTAAGCCAGATTCGTTTTATCCAGGGGAACTTGCGGATGATCACAGTGAACTTGAATGGTTTGAGTCCCAATAGCCCGGACACTCACTTGATCAGCGAGTTCAATGCTTTGCAGGATCATCGCCAGTTCATGATACCCATCGGCGCGATCGCCTAGTATTTCTAGATACAGATTAATTTTGGCAGGGGCGATTAGGGAATAGGAACGCATGGGAATGATGAGTTATAAATTATGAATTATGAATTATAAATTACATCGAATAGGTTACTCGTGCAGCTTTGTGGACATAATCCATCAGTCAATTCCCTGCTTCCAGACGTGCCATGGCACGTCTCTACATTGCTCCCCCAGCTTCCCCAGCTTCCCCTGCTGTCTCGTTTAAGCGATTAGCCAGAGCAACCCATTGGCTAACGCTTAAGTCTTCAGCACGGGCTTGGGGATGACTGTCTATCTGTTCGAGTAATTGGTTAATTTTATCGCGATCGCACAGGGATTTGAGGTTATTTCGTAACATTTTCCGCTTACTGGCAAAACCCAGCTTGACTAAGGTTTCTAGCTGTTGGGGGTTATCGGCTGAGGGCTCTACAATTCGGGGACGCAAGCGGACAACGGCGGAGTCAACTTTCGGCGGTGGGGAAAAAGCTTTGGCGGGGACATCACAGATCCAGTCACAGTCTGCCAGATATTGTACCCGCACCGATAATGCACCAAATGCCTTAGAACCTGGTTTGGCACATAATCGTTGTGCCACTTCTTTTTGCACCAAGAGTACAATTAACTCAAAGGCAGGAATAACAGGTTGGGCGATGGTTCCCAGCAGCGTTTGCAAAATCGGTCCAGTAATGTTGTAGGGAATATTAGCAACGACTTTATTCGGAGACTGGAAATGAGGAAAGGCGGCGAGATGTTCGGCTAAGTTCAGGGAGAGAATGTCACCTTGTAAGAGTAAAAAATTCTCGTTTTCACCTAAACTTTTGACCAAACGTTGGCACAAATCCCGGTCAATCTCAACCGCTACCAATGACTCTACCTCCCCTAAGAGTCGCCGCGTCAACACACCCGTTCCCGGACCAATCTCCAGCAGGCGATCGCGTGGCTGCAAGTTGGCTGCTTTCACGATTTGATTTAAGGCTTTTTCACTACGCAGCCAATGTTGAGCGAATTGTTTATGGGCTTTGGGTGTCATTAGCTTATTGATTATGAATAAGGGCGGGTTTTGTTGTTCAGTTTTTGGTAACTAAGTAGTCGGACAAAATAAAACAGCATGCCCACGCTTGTTTTGTAAACAAGCCTCAAACCCTGACAAATGACGTAGCTTGCTTCTCGATGAAAGCGAGTATGACGAATGATACCAAATCCGGGGAACGCTACCTCCGTTATCACCCAGTCCGCGCAGGCGGACGCAAGGCAAGTGTAGCAGCGATTTCAATCGCCTCCTCTTGCTTACCTAGATTGAATCCCTAAACCCTCCCCTACAAGGTTAAAAAATCTTTCAGCCTCTGTTGGTTCTCTGCGATGTAATCTCGGGCAAACATAGTTAGATTAGCAATATTTTCCGGACTGGCGTTGTCGATCTCAAAATTCATAATATCAGGTTGGAGACGGAGGTAGCGCTGAAAGTCAGGATTATCTAAGTCCTGAGAACTCAGGATCTGCCGAGTAATGTAATCGTGAATATCAGAAGAGGCATCAAATAATACATCAATCAGGCGTCCTTTCCATCCCCATTGTGCCAATCCCCAACCGCGTGTCTCATTCCAGGGAAATGGACGCTCAGAACTTCCAGTACCAATTGAGAGTACAGAAATGTCTTGAATTGAATAATTTAATCGTAGGGCTTCTGCCAGAGCCGCCGCCGCCGGATTGTTGGCACCAACGCCACCATCAATGACCGAATATTGTCGCCGTGGTGTTTGTAAAAGGTGAGCTGGGAAATAGGTGGGTGCAGAGGAGGAACAGACGCAGGCTTCCCATAAAGGAATCGTGAAAAAATCTTGGTCTTGACGCCAACTTTTGAATACAATCGGTTTTCGCCCCAGGGTATCGTAGGCAATAATCATCAGTTGCAGCGAATCCTCAATATCCGATAACCGGGTTGAGCCAAACTCTTCTTGTAACACTTGAATTAAGCCATCGTCTGGGTAGAGCGGTGCGGAAAGACCGTATTGAAACACTAATCCCAACCGCCGGGGGGAAAAACGACCTTGATAAGGAAAAATTCTTGCTCCTTTGTCTTGATAGAGCCGGATAATCTCCTGGCTTTTGCGTCCAGTTGCGATAGCTGAGGCGAGGATTGAACCCGTAGACGTTCCGGCAATCAAATCGAAATATTGGCTCAAAGGTTGGTTGAGAACTCGCTCAACTTCTGCTAAGATAACGGCTGATATAATGCCGCGAATGCCTCCACCATCTAGGCTTAAAATTCGATAGGTCACTTTTAAATGTCTCCCCAACTCTCGTTTAAGTGTAACTTATATTACAGTTTCCAGAAAAGCGTTTAGGTAATCAATAAATAGAGAAAGAGGACAAAAATTGGAATAGGGGATTTTTTTGCGTCACATTTATAACTTATATAGCATTTTCAAATCAGGCATGAAATCCCAGGCTAGTTGCGAATGACACAAAAAAGACTCGAACCAGTTTCCTACTGTTTCCCGTTTCCTGTTCGCGGTTCCCTATATAGGATTTAAGGGAACCCTTCTATCCCGATTAACCCTTTACTGGACGATAATTATGTCAGACCTCTATGTTACTTGGTCAGAATACCATAAAAAAATTGAACGCCTAGCCGTCAAGATTTATCAAGCCAACTGGGAGTTTAACCAAATTGTCTGCATTGCTAAAGGAGGACTGCGGGTGGGGGATATCCTCTGCCGAATTTATGGTAAACCCTTAGCGATTCTTTCCGCATCGTCTTATGGGGGTTGCCAAAACCGTGTTCGAGGTGACATCACCTTTTCCCACCATCTGACGATGACAACGGAAACCTTGGGGAGTCGCGTGCTGCTGGTAGATGATTTAGTGGATTCTGGCGTTAGCCTACGGGAATCGATGAATTGGCTAGAGGAACGATATGGGAATGAACTGGAGGAGATTCGCACGGCGGTTCTGTGGTACAAAGCTCACTCCCTGATCACCCCTGATTATTACGTGGACTATTTACCCGACAATCCCTGGATTCATCAACCCTTTGAACCTTACGAACAGATAAGTCCGACTGAGTTAGCCGCAAGCTATTTGGTCAAGGAAGCCTAAGTATTTGTACTTATCAGGTTGCACAGATTTTTAAACCTTATGTCTAAAGAAAGACGTTTGTAGAAGGCAACTTTGAGTATGGTGAGTTAATTAGGACTCATCACTACACAACTATTATGTCAGACCCACAAACAACGAACCCCATCGCCGAGGCAAAGGAAAACGTAGCTGAGGCAGTTCCTACTCCACCACCCCAACAGATGCCAGAGTCTAGCGCTCAAGCCCTCAAATCGCGCCTGCAATGGGGTGAACCGGCTTTGACCATTCTGGATGTTCGCGATCGCGCGGCTTTTAACCAGGCTCGGATCAGGGGTGCAATTCCGATGCCGATGGAAGAACTCCCGGATCGCGCCACAACCAGTCTCGAACCGCAACGTGAGATCTACGTCTACGGTGACAATGATCAACAAAGCAATCAAGCCGCATCCCAACTGCGAGAAGCGGGTTTTGAATCTGTGTCTGTCCTCAAAGGTGGATTAACGGCTTGGAAAGCAATTTCTGGTTCAACAGATGGTCCTGCTGAGCAACTTTAATTGGGTTTTGGTATAACTTGAACGCACCCCAGCTAAATTAAAAATTATAGCTGGGGATTCTTATGCTAGGCTTCAAACGTTATCGACATTGCCGTGAGTTGGCTAGTATCAACCGGGCTAATTCCTGGAGTCACGGAGACAGAATAGTCACGACTTGGGGTTAAATCAGACAGCAATTGTTCAATTACCTCATCTCTCTCATCTCCCCCCGCTTCCCTAAATGACTATTCCCACTCAATCGTTCCCGGTGGCTTAGAGGTAATATCGTAAGCCACCCGATTCACACCCTTAACTTCATTCACAATCCGATTAGAAATGAGTTCGAGTAAATCGTAAGGAACTCGTGACCAATCCGCCGTCATCCCGTCCTCACTACTGACCAAACGCAGCACAACCGGATACGCATACGTGCGCTGGTCCCCCATCACCCCAACACTGCGAATCGGGAGTAAAACAGCAAACGCTTGCCAAAGTTCATGATAAAGTCCGTGTCGATTAATTTCCTGGCGCACAATCAAATCCGCATCGCGCAGAATATTCAGCCGTTCTGCGGTGACTTCACCAATAATCCGAATCGCTAATCCGGGTCCGGGGAAGGGATGACGCCGAACAATTTCTTCGGGTAAACCAATGGAACGTCCCACTTTGCGAACTTCATCTTTGAAGAGTTTCCGTAAGGGTTCCACTAGCTTAAAGCGCAAGTCTTTGGGTAAACCCCCGACGTTATGATGACTCTTAATTTTCACCGCCACTCGTTCCCCGGTTTTGGGATCAACATTAGTATCCGCCGACTCAATCACATCGGGGTAAAGCGTACCCTGAGCTAAATAGTCAAAAGGACCCAGGATTTTGGATTGTTCTTCAAAGACACGAATAAACTCGTGACCAATACGACGACGCTTTTCTTCAGGATCAGTCACCCCTTCCAGTCGAGCCAGGAAGCGATCGCGGGCGTTAACATATTCTACAGGAATATGAAATTCGCCCTGAAACAGCTTAACCAACCGTTCTGGCTCCAGTTTTCGCATGAAGCCTTGATCTATAAACATACAGGTCAATTGGTCACCAATCGCCTTGTGCAATAAGAAAGCGAGGGTTGAGGAATCCACACCTCCAGAAAGAGCTAGTAGTACCCGTTTATCTCCCACCTTGGCGCGGATTTCGCGAATGGCTTCCTCGACAAAGGCTTCCGTAGTCCAAGTGGGTTCGCAGTCGCAGATGTGATAAACGAAATTGCGAATTAACGCGATACCCCCAACCGAATGCACGACTTCCGGGTGAAACTGCACCCCATAGAGCTTTTTCTGATGATCTGCGATCGCGGCGCAAGGAGTATTCTCGGTATGGGCGAGGACTTCAAAGCCGTCTGGCAATTCCTGACAGGAATCCCCATGGCTCATCCACATCGTTGAGTTTTCTTCCACGTTCGTCAACAAGTCCGTGGGATCATCGATATGCAGCGACGCTTTGCCATACTCTCCCCGTTTAGAGCGACTTACTTTCCCACCTAGTTGCTGTACCATTAACTGCATCCCATAGCAAACCCCCAATATAGGGATACCCATAAGCAAAATTTCGGGATCACACTGAGGTGCAGCGTCATCGTAGACGGAATTCGGACCTCCCGATAGAATAATTCCTTTGGGACTCAGTTGTCGGAGTTGTTCGGCGCTGGTGCGATAGGAGATGACTTCCGAATACACCTGAGTTTCGCGGATACGACGAGCGATGAGTTCTGAATATTGAGAGCCAAAATCCAGAATCACAATCATCTGGCGATGTAACTGGTTTTGTAGAGTGGTTGTGGGTAATGTCTCTACGGGTTGAGATGCGTTTCCTGTTGGTCTAGTCACTGCTTTGTCCTGTAAGCGCAATTTGAGTAATATAAGGATATATCTCGCTGAGCAAGTCTGCTACTGATAGCAAGAGAATCTATTGGTTTAACAGAATAGATATTCTTACCAACTTAACATAATTGCGAAAGTAATGTGGCTCCCGTTGGGCTAGTGACGATGACTTGGCGGTTGCGATCAAATAACAGGGAACCGACTCGTACTTCTTGCTGGCTATGCTTATAAATATAGTCTTGGCTACGTTTATCTATCGTAGACGCGATCGCCCGATAAATCTGATTCACCCAATCACTCCCCTCCTTAGCATCCAATTGCCGCAAATAGGTCAACGCGGCTTCGGTGGTGGGACTGGTAAAAACTGCCTGTAAAATCGGCGTGGGTAATCCCACTTGAGCGCCATGAGCGGTGAGAATTTCCAAGCGTCCATCAGCTAAGTGATGATGGGTGTGAAAAATTCCACCGGCTAACTTAATCAGCTTACCATGGTACCCGAATAATAAAAGTCCTGGGATTTCCTGGAATCCCGCCGCCACTAATAGAGGTCCTAGCCAATTTGCCGTTTTGACTAATTGCTCTGAATTAATTCCCATCTGTCGCGCCAAACTTAACCCATTTTCTCCCACACAGAAGACTAAACAATCAAAACAGAGGGCTTTAATTTGCAGTTGTTCGCGATAAGCTTGCAGTTGATCAGGAGCGCTTAACGGTTGAGAAATACCCGTCGTTCCCAACAGTGATAATCCTTCTAGCACACCAAACGCCGCATTCGATGTCCGTTCTGCCAGAATACGACCTTCGGGTAAAATAATTGTTACCTGAATTTTCTCATCGGGTGCAAGTAAGCGACTGAGATTCCTTTGTAATAACGTCTCAGCATAGCCATAAATTGCCGCTTTTCCGGCGGCATTTAATTGTCGCCCAATTCCTTCACCGCCGACTATCTGTACCTGTTCGGTTTGCTCAGATTGTCCCCATTCCACAACTGCCCAAATCGGAGTATTTCGGGTTAGATCAATATTATCCCCCGGATCACTGCGGGTAATTGCCAATGCCATTCCTGGGTGAATTCCGGCGACTTGCTCAATCGGAATTTCTGCCGTTTCTTGAGGTTCAATTAAATCTACAGATACGGCATCTAGGGGTTTAGCTTGGCGCAACCACTGCAACGCCGCCATAGCGGAAGCACAAGCAAAGACGGGTAGAGTATATCCAGATCTCATTGACATGGTAGATGATTAGATTCTTCACTTGGGCAAAGCGACGCCCTAAACCCAACCAATAACATCCCGGATCTGAGACTTGGCATACTCGCAGTCAATATGCTGCTGTGCTTTAGATAACGCGGTTTCCGGTCGCTTGTACCAGCGTTGCGATCGAATACAAAGACCATCTCGTCGAGTGGCTTCCCAGGAATAACGGGCGCGGTCTACTACTAACCACACTTTATAACCCCGATGCTGTTGTTGGGGGAATTTCAAAAGACCAATCTCAGCTAGCACGCTTAAGCGCATCCGGGAACGAGCTAACCGTTTCATCAACTCCAGAAAGCAAACAGCAGCGCGTTTAGCGTCATCATGAGTTGGGTAACGATAGCGATCTCTGGGTTCAAACTTAAAGTCAGATCCAATCAGGGAAAACCGGAACTTCCCGGACGCTTCCTCCACGAAGGTGACTCGCCAGGAAGTTTTGGGGTATCGAACGCAGAAGCCAGAAGGCTGAATTTTGACCGTCGCTGTCATCTGAAGTCTAAAGTATAAAGGGTGGAAGACATTGAAAGAAGGTAGAAATCACCATCAAAATTTTCAGGCGTCTCACTGGATGTCGGACTCGTTACCACGCCAAAATCCATCATAGCTTTTTCCATGAGGCATCTGCCTCAGCAAATAGTCCCATGTTCTAAGAAAAAAGTCGATGCTGATCTACCTATCTCAGGCTGGGAAATGTTAAGGTGAATGGCAGCTAACTGAAGCCTTTTAAGATCGCCGAAACCCTTAATATACCCTAGCGTGGGTTTCGACTTCGCTCAACCCACCACCATGCCAGTCAGTACCATTCATGCTAAGGTAGCGAAGCTAACCACTTGGAAAGTTCATCCCATCGAGGAGTGAGGAAATGTCAGGAGTATTTCCACGCCGAGGACACAATAAACACAAGACAACCGTAAAACGCTTTCTCCTGTTCGCTGGACTAAGTTTAATCAGTCTTATCCTCTGGGGAGTCATCACCCAACACCGAGTGACCGCCTCAGAGGTTATGCCGACTCAGATAACGACCAACACCAACACCTATTGGCAGGGAGGTTCGTTTCCCGTTGAGAATTTTCAGGCTTATACCTCTCCCTACGGCTACCGTCGTTCTCCCCGTGGGTCAGGTACAGAATTTCATCGAGGTTTAGACATCGCCGCACCCGAAGGCAGTTACATTCGCAACTGGTGGGCAGGTCAGGTGGTATCCCTGTCCGATAATACTGCCTGTGGCACGTCTATCACCATCCAATCCGGTGAGTGGAAACATATCTACTGTCACCTCAAAGGTCATGTGGAAACAGATAGCCAAGGCATGTATTTGAGCGATCGCAGTGGCGGGATTCAACTCTGGAAAGGTCAACAGATACCCACTGGCACTCGAATTGGTCGCGTGGGTATGACCGGGCGCACCACGGGTCCTCATTTACATTGGGGGGTAAAGTACGCCGACAAATACATTGACCCCGCCTTAGTTCTCCGGGAAATGTACCGACAGCAAACGGCATCGAACTAATAGGACACAGCAAAATGCTGAAACCAAGACCCGTCAATCTCTTCCCTTCTGCCTTCTGCCTTCTGCCCTCTGCCCTCTGCCTTTTGCTATAGTAGCGAGCAAGATGCTCGCACTACAAGGATTTCGTCATTGTTGACATTAAGGTTTGAATGCAGATGACATAAACCTTACAGCCTTCTGCCTTTCTTCTTCTGCCTTCTTAATGTATCACCGCCATTTGTTTTTCCGGCAGTTGGGTGTGTTCAGCAACAATTTGTCGAAATTGCTCCCCTTCAATGGTTTCCTGCTCTAACAAAATATCAACTAAGCGATCAATCAACGGTCGATTGTCGCGAATTAGCTGACGCGCTTCCTCATAGCATTCCATCGCGATCGCTTGCACTCGATGATCGATTTTAGCGGCAACTTCTTCGGAATAGTCAGATCGCTGCGTCCAACCGCCGCCGAGAAACACTTCGCTATTCGGGCGTTCCAGAGCAACCGGACCTAAATCAGACATACCATACCGAGTCACCATCTCACGCGCCAGTTCTGCGACTTTCTTAATATCACTAGCGGCACCAATGGTCACTTCACCATGACCAAATACTTCTTCTTCCGAAGCCCGACCCCCTAAAGCAATGGTAATCTGATCAATCAGCCACGTCCGAGGCAAGTACAAATCCCCCAGATCAGTAGAGCGACTGATATTCATGAATTCTTCATTGGGTAAGGGTTGGGCAAATCCACCCACGCCACCAGAACGGGGTAAAATTGTCACCTTGTTTAAGGGATCAGAATTTTTGAGGATGGTCATCAGCAGGGCATGTCCGACCTCATGGTAAGCGATTAATCGCTTCTTCTTACTATCCAGAAGCGGTGTCATTTGCAGACCAATACTGACGCGATCGATGGCATCATCAATTTCTAGGGGCGTGATTGCCTCTTTACGCCGTCGGGCGGTGAGAATCGCCGCCTCGTTGAGCAGGTTCGCCAAATCCGCACCAGAAAATCCCGGAGTGCGTCGCGCGATCGCTTCTAAGGATATCTCTGGTGCTAATTTTTTATTCCGACTATGGACATCCAAGATCCCCAGCCGTCCATTATAGGTAGGCAGATCGACCATAACATGGCGATCAAATCGCCCAGGTCTGAGCAGGGCGGAATCTAACACATCGGGACGATTAGTCGCGGCAATAATGATAATTCCCGTATTCCCCTCAAACCCATCCATTTCTGTGAGCAACTGGTTGAGGGTTTGCTCTCGCTCATCGTTACCTCCACCGATACCCGCACCCCGTTGTCTACCAACGGCGTCGATTTCGTCGATGAAGATTAAGCAGGGAGCATTTTCTTTGGCTTTTTTGAATAAATCCCGCACCCGCGAGGCGCCCACCCCGACGAACATCTCGACAAACTCACTGCCCGAAATACTAAAGAACGGAACCCCCGCTTCTCCCGCGATCGCTTTTGCCAGCAGGGTTTTTCCTGTACCCGGAGGACCGACTAACAGCACCCCTTTGGGAATACGCGCACCAATGGCGGTAAACCGTTCCGGTTGTTTGAGAAACGTGACGACTTCTTGTAATTCTTCTTTGGCTTCTTCAATTCCTGCCACATCCCCAAACTGTATCCCTGTTTTCGCTTCTATCTGAAAGCGAGCGCGGGATTTGCCAAAGTTTAACGCTTGACCGGAACTACTCGCTGAACGGCGCAGAATCATCATCAGTCCGGCGAGCAAGAGTAAGAGCAAAAATAACTGCATCACCAACCCTAAAGCGGCGGAATTATTTGTGGTTGGCGTTACATCCAAGGGAATATTGGTGTTCCGCAGTTTCCCAATCAGTTCGCCATTTTGCTCCAGTAGCATGATCTCTTGAGGCGGTTCGGCGTCTTCGGGTCCGGCTAAGTAGACTCTAGCAACATCACGGGCGGGGTCAAGTTCAACTTTTTCGATATTACAATCCGTTTTCGATGTCTGACTCGGTGGGATCTTTTCCTCTGGGGATGAGGGTGGCGGCGTGCAGGCATCAATTTCCCCCAAAAGCTGCCCATAGCTTAACGATGGCTTTTCCTCCGTCTGTTGCGCTTGGGCAGGGACACCCAACATCACACCTTGAACGATCACTAAGCTGGTTACCATACGCCACCAATAACGAAGTTTATTCTGTGGCGGCTTTGGCTTACTCGTTGAACCTCTATGCGGTTCATGTCCCATCCATGATCTCATCCAGGAACTGTTGTTCATCGAATAATTTCCCTTGTTGGTCCTGTCTATTAACTCGCAGCATAATGCTGCCAAGGCGTGACGCGGCACGTTCAACTGCTTTACCAACCTCTAGTTTAGCGTTCCTCCAATCTAGCCGTGGCTAGGGGAGGATGCAATCGTGGCAATACTGCAAAGGATAGGAGAGCCGGGGTGTAGGGGCGGGTTTTACAGCTAACTTATGGTTCCACACTCTCTACTCGACTAAACCCGCCCTTCTAGGGGAGCAGGGGGAGAATAAATGAAACTAGAGTTCGCTGCGTAAGTCCTGAAGTTAATGTATTTTGTATTAGAAAGTATTCATCGGCAAGACATGGTAAAAATTGTTGGCATTAATGGTAGCCTGCGAGCTAAATCCTATAGTTATCAAGCCTTAACCTTAGCCATTCAGCGGGTGCAAGCCTTGGGCGCATCCACCGAAATCCTTGACCTGCGACAGATGCAGTTACCATTTTGTATCGGTAGCGATGACTATCCCGGTTATCCCGATGTCATCCGGTTACGGGAAACGGTACAGGAAGCCGATGGCTTAATTTTGGTTACACCGGAATATCATGGGGGCGTGAGTGGGGTACTCAAAAATAGCCTGGATTTGATGACATTTGACCATTTATCGGGTAAAGTGACCGGGCTGCTCAGTGTTTTAGGCGGTCAAGCTAACAGTAATGCCCTCAATGAACTTCGGCTGATTATCCGTTGGGTTCATGGTTGGGTGATTCCAGAGCAAATCGCCTTCGGTCGGGCGTGGCAAGCCTTTGGTGAGGATGGCAAGCTTTTAGATGAGAAACTCTCGAAGCGTTTAGATCAGTTTGCTGAGAGTTTAGTTGATCATTCTCGTAAGCTGCGAGGAGTGTTGTAACAATTCTAAGTTACTTCAGCCTGAATCTTCTTTCTAGTCTCATGTTCGTATGTATTGACACGTTAAATGTCAATACCTCTTATATTTAATTTTGTCAACAAATATAAAATTTAGTATAAATTTAACAATTATTTTTAGTAAACTTAAACTCTCATTTGTAAAAATTAAAATAGAGGGAGTCAATCACCTTCGCTTTGTTACTCAAGAATAAGTTACTCAAGAACACCTAAGACCCATGATGATATCAGCCATTCCTTCACAACCGACGAGTGCTTCTGCTCAACGTCTTTGTAGCTATGCCAACACAACTAGCTCACTGCAAGTGATTCGGATTGGTATCCCTAGCGCTTACAGTTTTGAGCGTGTTGTTTTTCCTGGCGATCGCCTGTTGTTTGAAGCAGCATCGGATGCTCAACTCGAAGTTTTATCAACTTATCTGGGTCAAGCGATCAAGATTGAGAAGATTCCCTGTCGCCAGTTGCAGGTTGAAGTTGATCCGCCTCGGCTATCAGCTTAAGAATAAGAAATACCATGAATTTGGCACATTGGTACAGGTTTTCAAACAAAACTTAACATTGTTTGAAACCTATGTTGCCACAATCGATAAAGAATGGGGGAGGGAGATCGGTTTCCTCCTCTTTTTGTGCTTGCGGGGACGTGCGACATGCCTGTCAACTTAAGCTGAATGGTGCGATCCTTAAGGTTGGTGGGCAATGCCCACCCTACGGTATCAGTGCGATC
>CAKZMA010001283.1 GCA_937127375.1 uncultured Coleofasciculus sp.
CATCTCCCCCATCTCCCCCATCTCCCCCATCTCCCCCATCTTCCCCATCTCCCCCTCACCTCACCGCTTATTTCCATTCTGCGATCGCAGGCAGTAAAATCTTGCTCAGAGGATGCTCGATGTACTCTTGCAGTCTGGTAATTCCGGCACTTTGTACTGCTTCTATCACCCTGGATTTTAGCGGACGATTACTCTCAATCTGTTTAATCGCGGCGGCGACAGCAATCACTTTTTCTAATGGTGTACTTGTCGGGCAAGTTTGGCTCAATTCCTGCAAAAGTTGCTGAATTTCTGCGGCGACTTCTGTCCATTTAGGTTGGGAAAGATTCTGATCCAGTTGTTCTAGAATTCGGTGAACTTCGGATACCGCCTGTTGTAGATTCGGTGGGATAGTCGGGCTGTCACTTTGGGAAGGAGACGGGATACTTGAGTCTGTTCCCTGGGAAACGCTAGGCGTTACGGTATCATAAACGGGCGGTTGAATGTCTACTTTAATCGGCGGTGCGCCAGTCGTTGCGGTGTAATTGACAGGCGGTTGGTGGGGCTGTTGGATTTCAACTTTCACCTCTGGTGTACTAGCGGATACATTCGGGTTTGGGGTTGGAGAAGCTTGAACTGGAGCAACATCTGGACTAACTTTGACTTGAACAGTGTTAAGATGCTGATGCCATAACTGAGTAAACTCTCCCGGAGCAAAACTTCCCTGATTGGGATGACGTTTTCGTTGACCCGTTTGCAAGTAAATATAATCACAAATTACTTCGTCCAAGTTGGTGGCGCTGTTGATTTGCCAGTCCTGCAAACAGGTTCCCGTTAAGATCGCTTTGTTAAAGTTTGCCGATAAGACTTGGGTTTTTTCTAAATTGGCTTCACTGAGGTTAGCCATCCGCAGATTCGCTTCACTTAAATTTGCCACTTGCAGATTCGCTTCACTCAAATTAGCACCACTGAGGTTAGCCATCCTCAGATTCGCTTCACTTAAATTAGCCCCACTGAGGTTAGCAATTCTCAGATTCGCTTCACTCAGGTTAACCGCCGTAAGATTAGCATCAATAAAGTTGACTAAGGTTAAATAAGCTCCGTTTAAATTCGTACCCATCAGGTTAGCTAGATTTAGGTTAACCCCTCTCAGGTTAGCCCCCCGGAGATCGGCGCTACTGAGATCCGCACCCTGCAGATCTGCATCACTGAGATTTGCCATCCTCAAATCAGCATTCTCAAGGTTCACCCCACTCAAGTTTGCTTCATTGAGATTAGCTCTACTTAGCTTTGACTGACTCAAATCGGGTACGAGTTGTGGATTCTCTTCCCGCCACTGATTCCAGGTTTCTACGCCTTGTTTGAGCAAAGCCGCATGTTCTTCATTTGCCATTGACTGCTAACCTCTTCACTTGCCCTTTTGTCGCAGCTTAGCTCAAGAAAACAGTAACCTACAAGAGTGGAGAGAGGCGCCATGGCGCTTGAGGATACAAAAATCCAACAAGATGAATTTGACTATAGCCTTCTGTCCTCTACCTTCTAAAAAAAGAGAGGTGATCAAACCTCTCCTTCCTATCTCAGCAGATTTTAAGCCTTTGCCACTTAGTAGTAACCTCGGCTACGACCACTTTCACCGGGCTTATAGATAATAAAGCTCAAAACTTGGCACTGCTTAATGTTGTCAAAACCCACAACGCGGATATAGTTGTCGCGATAGTCAGACCGACAAGCATCCACCTCAGCCATAACTTCTTTAGGCGAAGTGGCGTTGAACAGAGGAAGTTTCCACATTGTCCAGTAGTGCTGTGTCGGTTCAGAGGTTTCGCTAAATTCGATCGCGGGAATATAACCCTGTTCCAAAATGTACTCAATTTGGCGGACAATTTGCTGATCGCTCAGAGGCGGCAAATAAGACAGAGTTTCGTAACGACGCTCTTTTGGTAAAGTTTGCATGGGTAATTCTGTGATGGTTGTTTTAGTGAAGTACGGGTATGCCAGCAGGTGACAAAAGTACCCGGTTTAATTGAGAACTAGGTATCCGAATCAGTTGGCTGTTCGGGTGAGGCTGGGTATTCAGAGATACTGAGTTGTGTCATTCGCTCAAGATACTGGCGTCGATATTCCATATTCGACTGCTGAATACTGGTGCGAACCATTTCTGGCAAGAAGTCTGCCACTTCCTCAGCCAGATGCTGTCGTACAGTCATGATCCGAAACGCCAGTTCTTGTTTTTCCACCAGAAGTGCTTGGAGATAGGCATCTCCATCTTGAACTCCTTGGTTTGCCGAAAAAGAATGCAGCCACAGCGCCTGGGGCGGGTCAGTTTCACCCAATTGATCCAGGACAGTCCGCAGTGCTTGGTAGGTCATGTAATTGGTAAGCACTTTGGCTGTATCTTTGGCAACTCGTTTTAGATCCATAGTTTGATCCCAGCCCTCTAATCCGATGAAGTATCAATAATGAAGTATGAAGTTACACACTTCATACTTCACACTTCATACAGAATCAGACGGTATCAACCGCTTCATACTCGAACTTGATTTCCTTCCAAAGTTCGCAAGCGGCGGCTAATTCAGGACTCCATTTAGCCGCTTCGCGGATAACATCGCCACCTTCACGCATCAGGTTGCGTCCTTCATTACGGGCTTGAATGCAGGCTTCTAAGGCGACACGGTTAGCCGTTGCACCGGGAGCATTGCCCCATGGGTGACCCAGGGTACCACCACCGAATTGCAGGCAGGAATCATCGCCAAAGATTTCCACCAGTGCTGGCATGTGCCAAACGTGGATACCACCAGAAGCGACGGGCATGACACCGGGCATAGATGCCCAGTCTTGGGTGAAGTAAATACCGCGTTCGCGATCGCGCTCGATGTGATCTTCCCGCATCAGGTCAACAAAGCCCATGGTGATGCCTTTTTCACCTTCAAGCTTACCGACCACAGTACCAGAATGCAGGTGGTCACCACCGGACATCCGCAAGCACTTCGCCAGCACCCGGAAGTGGATTCCGTGAACCTTCTGACGGTCAATTACCGCGTGCATCGCCCGGTGGATGTGCAGCAGCAGACCATTGCTACGGCACCATTTTGACAAGGTGGTGTTCGCGGTGAAGCCACCCGTCAAGTAATCATGCATGACGATCGGCGTACCCAGTTCTTTGGCGAACTCAGCCCGCTCCATCATTTGTTCACAGGTGGGGGCGGTGACATTCAGGTAGTGACCTTTAACTTCACCGGTTTCTGCTTGGGCTTTTTCAATTGCTTCTTGCACAAACAGGAAGCGATCGCGCCAGCGCATGAAGGGCTGGGAGTTAATGTTTTCGTCGTCTTTGGTGAAGTCTAGACCACCGCGCAGACACTCATAAACGGCACGACCATAGTTCTTCGCCGACAAACCTAACTTCGGCTTAATCGTACAACCCAACAGAGGACGCCCATACTTGTTCAACTTATCGCGTTCAACCACGATACCGTGAGGCGGTCCTTGGAACGTCTTCAGATAAGCGACGGGAATTCGCATATCTTCTAGACGCAGGGCTTTCAGGGCTTTAAATCCAAACACGTTCCCCACGATGGAGGTCAGCATGTTGGTTACAGAACCCTCTTCAAACAGATCCAAGGGGTAGGCGACGTAGCAGATATACTGATTATCTTCGCCACGAACTGGCTCGACTTCATAGCAACGACCTTTGTAGCGATCGAGGTCAGTTAACAAGTCTGTCCAAACCGTTGTCCATGTCCCGGTGGAAGACTCTGCTGCTACCGCCGCACCCGCTTCTTCCGGGGGAACTCCTGGCTGCGGAGTCATGCGGAAAGCTGCCAGAATATCTGTATCTTTAGGAGTGTAATCCGGAGTATAATACGTTAATTTATAATCCTTGACCCCGGCATCATACCCAGCCTTTGACTGAGTTTTTGTTTTAGCGTAAGACATGTTTTCCTTCCTTAGGAACTACTGAATGTTGCGACAGGCTAAATCCATAAACATTATTAACGATTTTACGCCCTTAGTTAAGCCCTAAAATCGCTAAAATGACTCTGAAACTTAGCCCCGATTGGGTGCATCCCCACACCCAACCTGCTCTTTTTGGTGTTTTGTTTCTGAATTACCTATTATCCGCCATTTTGGGTCAAAAAACTTGACTTAGCCAAGACATTTTTTTATTCAGCGGATCAGGTAAGAGTAATAATCCCACAACACCAAACTATCGCTTGATGTGGGCTTCTCTTCCCATAAGGCTTTAGGTGGCATCCTTCTGGCGATTCATTTCACGCCAAATTGAGAAATTATGGCGTGTTTACGAAGCGGCACTACGTGCAGCTCCTTGCCAGATCCGTTAAATTTTCAGCAACGTTGTTAATATACCAAAGAATTCAATAAATTTAACTTCAAATATTCTTGAGAATTGTATAAGGTACGGTTATGACTCAACAAAATGTAAAGTTTTATTAAAATTTTGTTACAAAATAACAAATCTGGGACGTATTGAGGTAAAGATTCTATAGCCCAGGAGGAAACATCACTCCGACTACTATAGATATATAGAAAAACTATCCAAATAGTCTCAGACAACATGGCGTCTTTGAATGCCCCGATTCCTCTTTTCATTGGTGCTACCCTGCTAGGGTTGGTGGGGTCCCCGACCAGGCTCATCTCTCCTGTCGGGATGGGAACTGATCCGAACCCAGTACTGGCACAAGAGACCCTAGCTCAAACCGAACTAGGAACAGCCCCCGACTACCGAGGTGCGCCCCCTCCTCCTGGCGGCGAACCGTTACCTCCCGAACGCTTGCGGCGAGAAGTCGAACCCCTACCCACGGATTTTCGCGTTCCCGCTTTGCAACCCGACTACACAGGTGATCTCTGGGTGGGAACCTACTCAGGACTTGCCCGAGTTGAGCCGAACACTGGACGCCTGAAAGCCCGTGTTGATTTACCTAACTACACCATCGACGCCTTAGCCCAAGACCGGGTTGGACGAATTTGGCTAGGAACGTATGAAGGATTGTTACGAGTCGATCCTCGGAGTAACGAAGTTACTGCACAAAACTTTACATTACCCTCCAATCGGGTCTTATCCTTACAAGTTGATCGGCGCGGGTATCTCTGGGTAGGAAGCGATCGCGGTTTGGCTATGATTAGTCCGGACCAAGGATTATTAATGACCACAGTGCAAGAACTCCCTGGCGTTAGCGCCAATGCTTTGACATTAGATGAAGACGGTCAACTGTGGGTGGGTACATTAGAAGGATTAGTGCAAATCGATACCGCCAGCGCTTTTATCAGTCGGCGGGTTGGTAATTTACCCGGAACCATTGTCCAATCCCTAACCACAGGACCCGATGGTAAGCTGTGGGTGGGAACTCCTAGTAGTTTGTTGGTGATTGACCCCAATAATCCCTTCGCTGAACCGCGTTCGGTGACACCATTACGGGGACGTAGTGTAACAGCGGTGCGCTTTGCTCTAGATGGTAGTGTTTGGGTAGGTACGGAAGGTGGCTTATTAAAAATCAGAGCGGAAACGGGAGCGGTATTGGGTGAACTGTCGAATCTTCCCTCAGACTATATTCTTTCCCTGTCCCCAGATGTAGGGAATAAGTTATGGGTGGGAACAACGGAAGGATTAGCCTGGGTTAGCCTATCCACGGGTCAAGTCAGACCCCATTTAGCGTTTGTGAAGAATCCACCAGAGACGTTTTAGATCTGGGTGGCAAAAAATGTTAGTCGTCAAACCCACCCCTACACATCGGTCAGGGCGGGTTTTGTAGAAACGTTGACAAAACAATTAAGATGAATCCCTAAACCCGCCCCTACAAACCATATCCGACAAGCGAAGCGAAGGTTTTCCCTAATTACCCTGTCATTAATCCCTAATCACCAATCACCCATCCCCAATGGTCAATATCCAGCAACTGAAACAATGGAAACAACAAGGGCGTCCGTTGGTCGTCTTGACCGCTTGGGATTATGCGATCGCACAATTATTAGATGCGGCGGGAGTGGATATTATTCTGGTTGGGGATTCCTTGGGAATGGTCACATTGGGGTATGAGACGACATTACCTGTGACCTTAGATGAGATGCTGCACCATGCTAAAGCCGTGCGTCGGGGTGTAAAACAAGCATTCGTGGTGTGCGATTTACCCTTTTTAAGTTATCAGGAAAGTCTACAACAAGCGATGCACTCGGCGGGTCGGGTATTGAAGGAAACCGGGGCGCAGGCGGTGAAATTAGAAGGCGGACATCCAGCCATAGCCCAAACGGTAGCCCACTTAACGGCGGCGGGAATTCCGGTGATGGGTCATTTCGGGTTGACACCGCAGTCGGTACATCTTCTCGGTTATCGTCAGCAAGGGAAAACAGAAGCAGCAGCAGAGCGGATTTTAGCCGAAGCGATCGCGCTTGAGCAAGCGGGTGTTTTTGCCCTAGTTTTAGAGCATATTCCGGCGGACTTGGCTAGAAAGATTACACAAACCTTAACCATTCCCACTATTGGGATTGGTGCTGGAGTCGATTGCGATGGACAGGTATTAGTTACCGCCGATTTACTCGGACTTTCGGAACGTCAGCCACCCTTTGCCAAAGTCTATACGAATTTGCGGCAAGTGATTACTCAGGCGGTGCAAGACTATAGTCATGATGTGCGAGAGCGACAGTTTCCAGAGGGGAAATAGTTGACTTCTCCTAAAATTTAACTGGGTTCAGGCGGTATGTTTTCATACCAAATCTGGGGAACGCTACCCCCGTTATCACTTAGTCCGCGCAGGCGGACTTGGTTTGTGTAGCAGCGATTTCAATCGCCTCCTCTTGCATGGATTGATCAAGGCTTACGAATTGCTCACCTGTTGCTCCTCCAACCAAGTCACTAAATCAGCGACTTGGGAAAAATCCAATAGTGCAATTCCCAACGCTTCCAACTGTTCTGTCGATAACCTGTGAATGCGATCGCGCAGTGAGGGGTCAACGTCACCCAGCCGTCGGGTTAGCTGGCGGAGAATCAAAGCGATTTCCACGTCTCGCATCTTTTGTCGGTCAAACCAAGCCAT
>CAKZMA010001284.1 GCA_937127375.1 uncultured Coleofasciculus sp.
TAATTAGCTGACCCGCGTACATAAAAAGGGCGAGTCGAGACAGGTTAATTCTCACACCGCCTGACTTTGTGCAGCGACTCGCCCCTACAATACAATATTTATTTGAAAACTCTCTATCTGTTAGTCCGCGATCGCTTGCGGGAGGAAAACCGGATTCAACCGGATAGGATATTTACTTACTATTCCCTGGTTCTTGCCAAAAAACAATGGAATCACTTAAGGGTTGAACTTGGGTTCCCGGATAGTAAAACGTGAGAATGTCCTCCCCTGACCAACCGAGATTCGCTAAGTTATAGGAACCATATTGGCTCAAACCAACGCCATGTCCAAAGCCGCCGCCGACATAAGCATAGCCTTTGAGGGTTTTATCCTCTTTATTGTTACCGTAAAGTGGTTCCAGGTAAAACAGGGTACTGCGAGGTGGATAAAAGGCGCTACGGATTTCATTTTTCTGGAGTTCAACCACACCCTTATCCGTTTGCACATCCAGTTTGAGGATGCGTCCGGCGGGCGATCGCTTGATGACTTGCATCTGTTGGATGGTGGTAAACTCAGCTAGGGGATGTTTTATTTTTTCCAGGTAGCGCCGCAAATCTTTCTGAATTTGTTCCAGGGAGTTCTCTACCCGCCATCGGAAGGGAGATCTGCCACTTTCATTGAATCCTTCTTTCAAGTTAATGAATTCGCGGAAGTATTGTTCATTCCCTAAAGGCTTCTCAGATAAATTCCAAATCGGCTGGGGCGAGTCAATCACGGCTTTTAAATACGGACGTTCTGACCCATTCCAGGAATCACTAAAGGGCGCAGTGACACCACCAGAGGTGGAGGAATATAAGGCGTCTACGAGCTGATTATTATAAGTTAAGACTAGCCCCTGAGTTTTCGCGATCGCGCGATCCGCCGTGGGAACGGTTCCTGTAAGTCCGCGATAGACTTGGCAATGGGTATTGGCACAGAGTTGGTAATCGTCTGCTGTAAATCGACGCAGATTGCGGAGGGCGTAGGTGCGAGCAATAATGGTTTGTGCTTCTACTGCTGCATAGGGTGCCCCTGGTCCAATTTCATGGGGGACAACACCACGCAGATAGGTTTCTAAGGGAACGTCATTAACCAGGCTGTAAGTCCCGTAAGCATTGGGCTGGATTTTCAGACTTCCTGCATACAGTCGCGGGTTGCGCTTATCTTCACCGCGAATCACCTGGATTAAATCATTCTCCGAGTCCATCTCTATCCATTGGCGATTATACCGATAGCCATCCACCACAAACGACACTCGCGGCACTTGGGGTAGAACTTGACTTTCTAGTCTAATTGTGCTATGCCCTTGAGCGTGGAGACTTTGCAGCAACAGGCGTCGCAACAGGGGCGTCTGATAGACATCCCGTTTCGCCCAAACTTGCCAGCGTTCCGGCTGCACCACTTCCACCTGAATTCCCCGTGAACGCCACTGATTCGCCGCATCTTCGGCGGTTTCAAAGGTGGCGTGATCGCTGAGAACTAAATGTTCAGCTAAAACGGGTTGGGATAAGGGTTGCGTCGCCACTTCCAGCGTCACCTGATCGGTTTCCAGGGTTTGGGGTTGCATATCCCCTGCCAAGAACCGCAAACTCAAGCTATCCCCAGGTGTCGCTTTTAGGGTCAGTTCGTCGGTGGGTTCTGAGCCAAACCGCTGCACCACACCCACTTGCAGATCGACATCCTCGGCTTGAGCTGGCTTACTTCCAGAGAGTCCCCAAAAACATAACGCGATCGCGCAGGCTTTCAGGATAGTGGGGATTGGGGATTTGCGATTGGGGATTAGGGAAGAGTTTTTGGTCTGCATGATACCAAGTTACATGTTGTAGGTTGAGTTGAGGGACGAAACCCAACTTATTATTTCAGCGTTGACACAGTAGTCAGGGCGGGTTTAGTTACATCTTGGTGTGTCATAAACGATAGTGGTGAAACCCGCCCCTACACATTAATCAAGCCTCACTAGCACTAAACAGGACTTCACCCTGAATCATCCGCTTCGCCGCATCGAGCAGCACTTCTTCCAGATAGGGTTTGGTAAAGTAACCACTCGCGCCAAGCTGTGCTGCCATTTGCCGATGTCGTTTTGCCCCACGAGAGGTGAGCATGGCAATGGGTAACTGGCTGAGATTCTCATCTTTCTGGAGTCGAGAGAGTAGTTCTAATCCATCCATTCTCGGCATTTCGATATCGCAGAATACAATATCACAGGGTAAGCCTGACCGAAGTTTATCCCAGGCTTCTTGACCATCGCGAGATTGTTCCACCCGATAACCCGCTTTGGCAAAGGTCATTGAGAGGAGTTCACGGACTGTAATCGAATCATCCACAATCAAAACGAGTGGCTCATGGGGAGTTTCTGGGGGTTCCTCAATTCCTGCACCTTCGCTGTCCCCTCTCGACCAAATCGTCACACTGTCTTTCCGCAGGCGTCCGCTGGCGAGGTCAATCAGTTCTAACACATCGGCAATGGGCATGATTCGACCATCTCCTAAGACTGTCGCCCCAGCAATACCAATGGGTTTAGGCGGAGGACCTTCGAGTTGTTTAATCACGATTTCCTGTTCACCTAAGACCTGATCCACTTCGATGGCAATGAATGTCCCAGAACTGCGTAGCACCACAATTGAGACGAGGTCATCTTCTCGCTTACCCCCATAAACATTACCCCGACTAATTGAACGGTTGCAAGAGAGCAATTCACTCAGGGGTTGCACAGAGACTAACGTGTCCCGCCAGGAGACACCCACTTGACCGTTGGCATCTTTTTGTAAGCGATCTTGAGGCAGATCAAACATATCTTCCACCCCATCCATGGGAAAGGCAATGCGAGCGCGATCGCTCAAACAGCATAGGGCTTTACAAATACTCAGGGTTAAGGGTAGCCGAATGGTAAAGGTTGTGCCTTTTCCTAACGCCGAATCAATGTAGATTGCGCCCCGAATTTCGCTCAAACTGGTGCGGACAACATCCATCCCCACACCGCGTCCGGCGAATTCACTGGCTTCGTCTTTGGTACTAAAACCGGGGTGGAACAGAAAGTCATACAACTCTGTATTCGTTAGGTCTTTCGCCTCGGCTGGGGTGATCAGTTTTTTCTCAATTGCCTTTCGTTTAATCCGTTCGGGGTCAATACCCGCGCCATCGTCGGAAATGGCAATCACCGTTTGGTTCCCTTGGTGGAACGCTCGCAGAGTAATTTGACCCACAGCAGGTTTACCCATCTCTTGCCGTTCGTCTGGGGATTCAATGCCATGGGTAATCGCATTATTGACCAAGTGGGTTAAGGGATCATAAAGGTGTTCCAGGATCATTTTGTCGAGCAAGGTTTCTCGACCATCCACTTGCAGTTGGGCTTCCTTGCTTAACTTGATAGAAATTTCCCGCACCGGACGAGTCAAACGGTCAGCAGCATTGGCAAACGGAACCATGCGCGATCGCGTCAGTCCTTCTTGGAGTTGAGTGGTCACCTGTCGTAAGTTGCGAGCCACCTGATCAGTTTCATCCACCAAGAATTCCACGTCAGACGCTGACTCCCGCACTTGCACAATTAACTCGATCATCTCTTGGGAAAGTAAATGGAAGCCGGTAAAGCGATCCATTTCCAAGGGATGATAATCTTCAGAGGATTCAGAATCAGAATCCGTGGATGCAGGTGCAGCATTTTCTGACCCAAATAAAGAACGAGAACGCGGTTGGCTTTGACTACTGGCTAACAGAGAACTCTCCAGCAGCGATCGCTCATACAAATCCCGCATCCGCGCCCCGACATCGCTCAACGCCGAAACTTGATGCTGTAAATTATCCAAGAATTGCCGCAGACGCTCTTGATCCTGTTCTAAGCTATTACGGCTGACTACCAGTTCTCCCACCAAGTTATTGAGACTATCGAGGTGCTTAACCGGAACTCGCATCGTCTGCTCAAAGATGCGAGGTGGTCTTCGACTCTGCAAAGGGGCGGTTTGTCGCGAACCTGTATTTCTTGTGGCTGCACCTACAGGTTTCTCTGCCTCCTGAAGCATGATTTCTAGTTCTTTATCTAGGTCATCTTGATCTTGAGATGGGGGAGTTTGAGCTACAGATGCTCGATTGTCTTGAGTTGCTTCCGGTTCGCCTAAGAATATTTCTAAATCCTCCAACGAATCTGTCTGTGAGGGAGTATCACTCAGCATGGCTTCTAAATCAGCAAACTCATCGCCGCTTTCACTGGTCAATGCTGCTGGAGTTTCCCCATCCAGCATTGCGTCTAAATCAGCAAACTCATCGCCACTTTCACTGGTCAATGCTGCTGGAGTTTCCCCATCCAGCATTGCGTCTAAATCAGCAAACTCATCGCCGCTTTCACTGGTCAATGCTGCTGAACTCTCCCCATCCAGCATGGTTTCTAAATCAGCAAACTCGTCACCGCTTTCTCGGGGTGAATCCAAATCCCATTCGGTTTCTGCCAGAGTTGCTAATGAAAAATCATCATCAACAGTTGCTTCTTCCAGACTAAAAAGTTCGTCTAGATCTTCGTCCGATGGTGTTTCTGGGATGTCCCAATCCCCAAATAGATCGGCAGCACTGTCCGATGTTTC
>CAKZMA010001285.1 GCA_937127375.1 uncultured Coleofasciculus sp.
TTAGGCAGATAAAGAGTAAAATGAATTGCCATTTGTAGTCGGCAATGTATTTTTTGAGGGTTTTGAAGAACCAAATTAGTTCCATAGGTTAGGGGGAATACAGGCAAAATTTATACTTTGACTTGGGCTGTTATTATCTGTATATTTTCTTGCTAAGTAGTGGACTGACACAGCTAAAATTGTGGAATAGATTTGACGTTGAAACCGGGCGCAAGCCTTGCGCCCCTACAATTAACTTTACAATGACTGTTTTTTAAGCATTTCCACATTTTTATTTGCAATATGCAGATCGTGAAGCTTTTCAACTACGCTAGTACATCGAGATTTATCCATTTGAAATGGTGTACCGCAGTTTCCACAAGTTACTTCTCCTTTTGTCAAAAAATCTTCGAGCGACAGCTTAATTCGGAATTCCTGACATGCAGGACAAAGAAATCCTGGAGCATCGTTCATATATTTTGTTGGTTCACTCATACCGTTTCTTCTTCCTTACCCTTCTTTTTTTCCTCTATTTGTATATTTTCTCCCATTACAGCAAGTAAGGTTTGAATGCCTGCTGGGATATCAGAACGTCGAATGCGGACTTTAGCCTCTATATTGGCTTGTAGATGTCGAGCAACATTCTCTTGTTTTTTCGCTGATGATTCTTGAGTAGCGATCGAAGCTCGCCAGCTTATCAGTCTAGGATCTTCCAGACTTTCGTTTGTATTCTCATCTCCGCCGCTGAGCAAATTTAGTTTTTTACTTTCCTTTTTCTCATAGCCCTCTAGCAGTCTAATACCAAACTTAAATTCTGCATCATGAACCTGAAGTAAAGGAAGTGGAATCAGCGATAGAGCTGGAATCTTCACCTCCTTTTCTTCCCCAGCTTTGTTAAGGCTGAAAGAAATCATTCGGAGTTCTCCAAGTTCCTCTTGCTTTTCAATGATTTGATTATTCTCTTCTTCTGTTCCCTCCAAGATTGGATTTACACTACTCTGTGTAAATCCATACTCTTCTACAAACGCAGCAAATTGACGAGCTGCCATGAAGTCAGCATCAATAATTGCTTTTAATGGAGCTAGAAAAAGATATTCAATAGATACAATGTTAGTGGGGATTGATGTCATATATTTCACTAAAATAAAAACTTAAGGTTTACCGTTAATCTTCAGGGACAAGTTCTTCTTCATCACCCGGTTCTATGACGACACATTTATAGTTTTGTAATTCTATTTTAATATTCATTGATTGCAGACTATGTTCCGGTAGCTTTTTCAGTTGATTTGCCTCTACAAACACATTCATTGCTTTGTTATTAAGTGCTTCTCTTCTCAGTGAGTTAATTATTCGTATCTCTGTGAATATTTTGGCAATTGACTGACTAAGAAAAGGATTAATTGACTGCCAGAAATTGCTCTGGTTATCTTCAAAAGCCCCTGTAAAATCTTCTGGTAACAATTGCTGTCTTAAGTTGATATTAGATAGAAGAATGGCTGAAACAGTTTGCTTAACTTCGGCGATAGCTCTATTAATTTCTTCTTTGCTATCTAGTTCTTCTTCATTATCTGACCGCAAGAATCTATACCACTTATTAAGAGACTCTCCAATTTCATTCCCTAACTCACCCCGTATCTTTTCTGACCGCAATGATTCCAGAATTTTTAGGCGCTTCTCTGGCTCGGATAGCTCCTCTGGAAAATCTTTATCCTTAAGCTCTTCTGTAACCTTATTGAGGACAACAGCCGCTAATAAATGCCCTACCTTTAAAAACCGATTTATAGAAGGGTAAAACTCATCCAGCATTGTATCTGATACTGATGAATTAGGAGGCGGCACTAAATCTTCAGAAACGCCGTATCTTAAAGTGAGATCAATAGTACTAATTAAGGCGTTTGGTATGGGAAAGCTTCTTAGTAGCTTGTCGTCCTTATACTGCTTACTCAATTGGCGCGAAAAAACATTAGCTGCATGCTGTGCTTTTGTAATGTCAATTAGAATTGAAGACAGAATTTCGTGTAGGTGCGCCATTAGCAAGAATACTAAATCAAGTTTTAAAACAAAAGATGATATCAGAGCAACTGGGAAGGGGCTGAAGTGGTTATGACTGCTTACAGTCCCCTTTCAATGCCTAGTTAATGTCTTCGATATTCTGGTTTATTGATTTGTGTCCTCTACCGTTTGGCTTGGTGGTGTTACTGGTACTATCTCTCCAGAGGTTGTATCTACCAAAGATAGCGTATAACCTTGTGTTTGTGGTAATGCTGCATTCGGTGATTGTACCTGTCCATCCGCTTCTACTTTTATGCTCACTGGTTTGGGCTCTGTTCTTCCATCACTAGGAGCCTTAAAGGTTACTGTTTCCGAATCGGGTGTCTCTTCTCCGCTTAACTTTTTTTTATCCCATTCTATAGTAAATGAAGCTTGACCATTTTCTTGTGTTTTCTGGTTTTGTGGCGTTATTTTCAATTTTGAATTATCTGGCAGAATTCCTTTTATTTCTCTCCCCTCCACTGGATTGCTTTCGGAATCCGTGAGAGTCAATATTATTTCTTTTTTATCTTGACCATCTGGTTTAATTTTGATAGTACCATTAACATCTGATTTCAACAGCTCCACCAACTTCTGAGGTTCCGGGATATTAACCTTAAATGGTAACGCAATTTCCTGCATTTTTTTGCCAATATTGGCTGCAATAATTAATTCAAATACACCACTGGGAGGTATTTTTTTTGAAGAATTTGCTGTCAGGCTGACTATTAAGTTAACTTTCCCATCATTTCCTGATTTAGTGTGTATCTCGCCTTTCTCCCAATTGAGAATTGTTCCTAAAGGCGCTAAGCCAATCTGTATAGCCTCTGTGATTGAATATTCCTCGTTCAATGAGTACAAATGATGTTCCTGAACCCCCATATTTCTAAGAGCTAACGTTGGTTTAATTTCACCAGCCTTTATTGTGACATCAGCTCCCTTAATATTTAAGCCGTTTGAATCTACTAACTTAATGCTGAATAAGCTTGTATTCTGTGGATTATTAAGATCTAGGTTAACCAAAGGAGGACTTACCATCAAATCACCATCCAAAGAAGCACCAGTAGCAGCATTAGAGAGAATATTGAGAACCGTAGCCAACCCAGCAGGTACACCAGCTTGAGCTGCTTTAACCCTAACATCTTGAGTGTACTCGACAGAGTATTGAGAATCTTGGGTGGCTTTAGAGTCTTTTTTGCTTGAATAATTTGCTTTAAAATTAGCGTTAATACTAAATGGCCCCCAACCAACTTTGGCACCTCCACTCAACCCTCCACCCACATCAGTTGTCTCAGAAGTTTGTGAGCTTTGTGACGCCGAAGCATTAATGTTGGCTTTGAATGCGATTTCGATATCTGTAACGACAATCGCCGGAATTGGAACAATTGTTAGAATCGGAACAATGAGTTTAACAATTTCTCCATCTTTCTGATATGAAAATGTCACATTTACTGCGGACTTATTACCGTTTTCATCCGTCTGGAGTCCCACTTCCTGAATGAACTCCCATGTAGATTTCGCTGCCATAGCTTGCGCCGTAATAGCTGCTTGAAGAGGAGCACCTATGACAGCACCATAATCAATTCCATTGAGTAAGTTAAGCGCGTTTGTTGCTGGAGCATTATCAACTGGCATGAAGTTACCCTCGAATTATAACTATGTGGTTCAATCAAACTTAAGACGATTTCAGTCATCAATTTCTGAATTTTTCGAGTTAGAGGCTTTTTCCCTCGGTAGATGTGCTGAAGGAGACGATCGCTATACCGGAAAAAGGGGCGATCGCTCTCTCATCTCCAAACTATACAAGCTGGGATCGTATCCTTTCGTCTTCTGCTTAACCAAAAAGCGATCGCCTCCCATATAGAAAGAGATTCATCAGCCAATTAAGTTTGTTACTTGTCACGTTTTCACATTATATTTTGATGGTCCGATCATACCTGTGACAGTGAGTCGGCAGCGTAGTCCGCCTGTTGCTGCGTATTGCAAAATAGTTCCATTAGTGTAATTAGACCCGGATGGCGGTGTTTCAAGTGTCAATGTTCCATGGCTGCCCTGATTACATATCTGATCAGTGAATCCTCCTGGGTTCAGCACTAGTACATCCACTGTGTCTGCCGTTCGCTGTCCTGGGCGCGTTACTCCTCCACCGTTATAGTTCGCTGCATGAGCCGGGTTCCCAAAACTAATAACCAGTAGCACGATGGAAATTCCCGTAACTATCGTTAATCTTAGCAAATTCGTCAACATTTTAATCAGCCTACTATGTAACCTTGTCCTTCATGATTGGGAGCATCCCATTTGGGAAAAAGCATTACCCAAAGTAACGCCATTGCCAAAGCTTCAGCCCCCTTAAAAGAGCTAAGGTGCAAAATTGGGATGCTCCTTAAATAATCAAGGGTTTAAACTTGATTATTCAATTACTAAAGTCCAAACCAACGAAAAAGAAATAACATTATTTTCCTCCTTTTTGGGTAAATTTACTTGCTTGTTCACCGAACATATACTACCTTTGACGCAGTATTTGTCCGGCTAAGGATTGGATTCAGTGGCTCTTTGCAAGAGGCTGCATCCTTTCCATG
>CAKZMA010001286.1 GCA_937127375.1 uncultured Coleofasciculus sp.
TATTAGCCTTGGGAAACGGAAACTGGTCAATTTCCTCTAGGGTTACCCAACGGATTTCATCACATTCCAGGGCTTGAGGCACACCTGACAAATGACGACAGTGATGGACAATCAAGGTCACCCGAAAATGACTATAGGCATGATCAACCGTGATTACGCGATCGCCTACTTCGATCTCAATTCCCAATTCTTCCCGAATTTCCCGCTTAATACAGTCTGCCACCGTTTCATCTGGCTCAATTTTGCCGCCAGGAAACTCCCATAATCCACCCAATAACCCCTGTGCAGGGCGGCGGTCAATTAAAATTTGTCCTTGATTGTTCCAAATCACGGCAACACCAATGATTTTGTGAGGTAAGGGGGTAGAGGCTTCACGCATGGGTAACTTAGATGCAATACCTAGATTGTACGCCTGACAGTAACCCTGCCAAGGACAATGGCAACAATCGGGGTTTTTGGGAGTACAGATAGTTGCCCCTAAATCCATTAACGCCTGATTAAACGTGCCAGGATGTTCTGGATCAAGCAACGTTTCCGAAAGTAGCCAAAGCTGTTTCGTTGCTTTAGCAGGTGGTACTGATAAAGCTACCAATCGTGCCAGAATTCGTTTCACATTCCCATCTAAAATTGGCACAGGTTGATTAAAAGCGGCGCTGAGAATTCCACCCGCCGTGGTTCGACCAATTCCTGGTAATGCTAAAACGTCACTCAGTTGATCTGGAAAAATTCCCCCGTAGTCCTGGATTATTTTTTGAGCGGCTTTGTGGAGATTTCTGGCTCTACTGTAATACCCTAATCCCTGCCAAACCAGAAGCACCTGTTGTAAATCCGCTGTCGCTAGCGCTTCGATGGTGGGAAATTCAGCCAACCAACGGTGATAATAAGGGATAACCGTTTTCACCTGGGTTTGCTGCAACATAATTTCCGAAATCCAGATCGGATAGGGATCGGTGCTACCTCGCCAAGGCAAGTCTCGACAGGCGTTGGCATACCAGGTTAAGAGAGTTTGTCGCTGGTTTTCTACAGATGAAATCGGCAGCCCAGCGAATGAGTCTGCCGATTTTCGATTTCGTCCCAATTATCCTAATTTCGTGTAGATGACTTTCTTTTCTTCTGCCTTCTTACTCTAGCCAGCATCTGCGCCGGAGGAATCGGTCTTTTGCAACGATTTTTCAAATGTCATGCGTTGTTCAGCTTTGCGTAGGAAATAACCACTGACCATTGCTGAGGCTAACAAACGTCCTAGATTCTCGCGGTTAGTATTAATAGTGACATCAAAATGGTCTGGAGGAATATTACCCAACAATCCCATCACATTACGTTCCATGACCTGAAACACATCAGCAGAGGTGGGTTTGGATAAATGGGAAACGGTTTCTGGACTCAACGATTGTACGTACTCCCACAAAAGATTATTGTCTCCATCGCCTTCAAAAAATTCTGGGACGCGATCAGATTTGTTTTTCACCGTTTACCTCCGAGCAACAGGTCTCTATCTCTAACTTAACAAGGGATAATTGATAATCAGGTAGGTGGAACCGAACCCATAATATCGGGTTGTCTCATAAGACCAATGACATAAGACCAATGATATAAGACCAACTAACTCACTGCAATATATTCGCGCATATCGGCTTGGCGCTTGCGAAGCTTAGACAGCGCTTCCCGTTCAATTTGGCGGACTCGTTCCCGGCTGATTTTGAGTTGATCTCCAATCTTGGCGAGTGTCATAGGTTGACCATCAACTAGACCAAAGCGTAGCATTAGCACTTCACGTTGCTGTTCGGTTAAATCCGCCATTAACTTCTCCAGATCGACTTGCATGGCTGAATAGGTAGCAAAATCTTCTGGCGAGGGTCCGCTATCTTCGAGCAGTTCTCCTAATTCCGTATCTTGATTATCGCCAACTCGTAGATCTAACGACAGAGGTTGACGGGCTTTTTCCAGGTAGTCCCGGACTTGTTTGGGTGTCAGGTCTAATTCTGTCGCCAACTCTGAGATTGTAGCGCCACGCCCTAGCTCCTGGGAAAGGTAGCGCTGGGCTTTTTTGATTTTGTTCAGCTTTTCGGTGATGTGGATCGGTAAGCGAATCGTTCGTCCTTTCTCCGCGATCGCACGGGTAATCGCTTGACGAATCCACCAATAGGCGTAGGTGGAAAAACGATACCCTTTAGTCGGGTCAAATTTTTCTACGCCCCGTTGCATGCCAATCGTACCTTCCTGAATTAAGTCCAGCAAGTCTACATTGCGCTTGATATATTTCTTGGCGACGGAAACCACCAGACGTAAATTGGCTTCCACCATCTTGCGCTTAGCCGTTTGACCCGCCCTGATGCACGATTGTAACTCGGCTTCCGATAGGGACGAGGCTTTTGCCCACTCGCACAGCGTTGGTTCGTAACCTAATTGTTCAAACAGCGACTCTTTGGTTTGCTCTAAGGCACTTAAACGCTGGACTTGTTTTCCATACAATATCTCTTGCTCGTGGGTCAACAGGGGTACACGACCAATTTCTTGGAGGTAAGTGCGGACAAGGTCTGTAGAGGTCTGAGCAGTTTTCATAGCGATCGCTATATCTATATTATGAGTGGAGTTCAAGCAACTAAGCTCCTGTTCAGGAGGGTTCACCTCAGGCTGGGGTGAACGATTCTCTATGAGAGAAATGTTAAGTTTTATTTCAATAGGGGGAAATAGATTGATTAGAAAACTCGAAATGTGTATGACTGGGTGAGTTACAAGCCCCCATTCCTAACCCAGATTTAGAATTGGCTATCTATCCGATTTGTTTTTGCCTCTGCTTATTGCATACGTTATATCTGACACTAGCTAACACTTCGTTAAATATTGTAACATATCTTAATCAAAAGCCGTCCATCTAGAGCTGGGGGAGATGAGGGAGATGAGGGAGCTGGGGGAGCTGGGGGAG
>CAKZMA010001287.1 GCA_937127375.1 uncultured Coleofasciculus sp.
ACAAAACCCGCCCTGACTCAGTGTTGAGTTCACTCCCTTCCATCTCCCAGACGTGCCATGGCACGTCTCTACATTGGTTCGTGCTTTCTCGCCAAGATCCTGATACCCTGAATTTCAGGGATAAATTGACCCTTGCCGATCGCAGGATACCAAGAGCATGACCAGCAAACCCAAAATTATCGTTTTGGATGATGACCCCACCGGTTCCCAAACCGTTCACAGTTGCTTGCTGCTGACGCGCTGGGATGTGCAAACTCTACGGTTAGGACTAGCCGACGCTTCACCGATTTTCTTTGTCCTGACGAATACGCGGGCGTTAACCCCAGAGGAAGCCGCCACAGTCACTTGTGAGGTTTGCCATAATCTGAAAATTGCCATAGAAACTGAAGGAATCGACGATTTTCTTGTCGTCAGTCGCTCTGATTCCACCCTACGCGGACATTATCCCGTGGAAACCGATGTGATTGCCCAAGAAGTGGGACCCTTTGATGCTCATTTCTTAGTTCCTGCATTCTTTGAAGGTGGACGAGTCACCCGCGACAGTATTCATTATCTAATGGTGGATGGTGTCCCTACACCCGTCCATGAAACCGAATTTGCCCGTGACTCGGTATTTGGCTATCACCACAGCTATTTACCCGATTATGTGGAAGAAAAGACCAAGGGAAGGATTAAAGCCGAAAACGTTGAGCGCTTTGTCCTCTCTGATATTCGTTCAGGAAGTTTAGAACGCCTCCTTAATTTGAGTGGGAACCAATGTGGTGTCGTTGATGGGGAAACTCAAGCCGATTTAGATAAATTCGCCGCCGATGTCCTCAGCGCCGCCGCCCAAGGGAAACGTTTCCTATTTCGTTCTGCTGCCAGTATTTTAACCTCTCTGGCGAGTCTGGGCGCTCAACCCGTCCCGCCAGAGAATATGGCACAGTATGTCAGAGAAGGGAAACCGGGCGTTGTGTTGGTGGGTTCTCATGTTAAAAAGACCACCCAACAGCTTGAACAACTGCTGAAACTCTCTGATATTGTTGGTGTTGAGGTGGATGTTAGTCATTTACTTGAGGAGTCAGCATCCCAACGGGATTCACTTTTAGCCAAAGTTGTCGCCGCCGTTGGCGAGATTTACAACTCGAATAAAACAGCCGTCATTTATACCAGTCGTGAGGAATTAGTCTTTAAAGACGTGCAAACTCGGTTAAACTTTGGCGCAGCAGTTTCGGCATTATTAATGGATATTGTTCGAGACTTACCCAAAGATATTGGCTTTTTAATTAGTAAGGGTGGAATTACCTCAAATGATGTCTTAAGTACAGGATTAGACTTAAGATCCGCCCGGTTACTGGGTCAAATTATTCCTGGCTGTTCTGTAGTGCGAACCCCATCGGATCATCCTCAGTTTCCAGATTTGCCTGTGGTACTCTTTCCCGGCAATGTCGGAGATGCAGATGGGTTAGTGACGGTTTATCAGCGTTTTTGCCATAAATAGGTGCTGCTGAATAAGTGTTGTGGTGAGGCAAGGGAACAGGGAACAGGGAACAGGGAACAGGCTGACAATTCCAAAAGACGCGAGCATCTAGATGCCAAAACTAAAGCACTTGTTTGGTCGAAAAAGGTATTGAACTCCCAGTCTTGTCTACCTTATCCATTAATACAGCAAGCCCTATTTGCGGAATACAACTGCAAGATAGAGAGCTAGACATTTGCACCACAACTTTTCCTCTTCCTTCTGACTCCTTTTCTGTTCCCTAAGTCATAAACCTTCTCCTCTCTCGCTTAGAGGCTGCGGACGTTTGTTATAATAGCGTTTAGTTCAAGAATAGAGACGTAGATCACAAAGGAGAACTCATTAGAGTCACGCCGGATGGTGGGTTAAGTTACCTCTAAAGCAGATTAAATTCACCGAAAATTAGGACTGTTCTCAATTAATCCTCCAGCCAAATACCTGAAGATTAACTATGTTGAATTTATCAGGTAAAGAAGATTATGCAATCCTCTGATCGAAATATCCTTAACCCAAACAAATCCTCAGCGTCAGCTAGAAAGCAAGAGTTGTTTAAGAAACTAGAACGAATACGAATGGCACCTGAGCGCCTGCTGGAGGAGTATGCGGCGGGCGAACGGGATTATCGGGGATTTAACCTCAGCAACCTAGAGTTAAACGGCGTAGATCTCCAGAGAATTGACTTGAGTCAGGCAAACCTAGAAGGGATTGTCTTAGAAAAAGCTACGTTGACACGGGCAAACTTCACCAGAGCCAACTTATGTGGGGCGAATTTACGCCGAGCGGATTTGATTTGGGCAAATTTACATTGTGCTAACCTACGAGGGGCAAATCTGAGAGGAGCTGATTTAAGCGGCGCTGATTTGAGTGGTGCAGATTTGACCGATGCTGATTTAGGCGGAGCCATACTACCCGACGGAACGATTGTTTTAACCAGTGAACAGTCGAGTCTCTTATGTGGTAAGCTGCGAAAATTGCCACTCAAACCGTCCAAATAATCCCCAAGAGAGAGGCTAAGTAGGACGCGATCGCACACGATAATATCTATAAGCTGTCATGCATTTAAATGGGGTATGAGTAGCGAGCAAGATGCAAAGCCTGCGGCATGGCTTCGCTAAACGCACTACTACAAGGATGCTCACCATTATTGACATTAAGGTTTAAATGCCGAACAGCTTACAAGGATGCTCAGGTCTAATTGAATTGTTCCTCCCCCCTTCTTCCCCAGCTTCCAGACGTAGCATGCTACGTCTCTACATGGCTTCCCCAGCTTCCCCAGCTCCCCTATCCCTAAAAACATTGTCAGCGTACTCTAACTCTAAGCGCGATCGCACACTTGACCATGGCATATCGATTAAAGGCATCCGAATCTATATCTGAGGGAGTTCAGCGGATTGCTTACGAACAGATAGACAAAGCATTAGCCCAATT
>CAKZMA010001288.1 GCA_937127375.1 uncultured Coleofasciculus sp.
TGTTAATTTTTCGTAACGTATTAGTGAGCCCAAATATTTTCTAAAGCTAAACTTAAATTATACGGTTAAGAAAAAAAGTTATGTTAGCCTCAACCCCTCAGACATCTACCCCAGTCCCTAAAGATCAATCGTTAATCCTCTGGTTTGATCAAATCCGACTGGATGACCTACCCTTTGTCGGGGGCAAAAATTCCTCTCTGGGTGAAATGATTGGACAACTCACTCCCCAGGGAATCAATGTACCTACCGGCTTTGCGATTACGGCGTATGCGTATCGTTACTTTATCGAAACCGCCGATTTAGAAGCCAAACTGCGCCATCTGTTTGCAGATTTGAATGTGGATGATGTGAGTAATCTGCAACAGCATGGGAAAAAAGCGCGACAGTTAATCCTGAGTATGGAGTTTCCCCTAGAACTGACCCAAGCCATTCGGACAGCCTATCAGGAATTGTGCGATCGCTACGGGGAGGGAACCGATGTAGCGGTTCGTTCCTCAGCGACGGCGGAAGACTTGCCAGACGCGAGTTTTGCGGGTCAGCAGGAAACCTATTTAAATGTAAATAGTTTCAAAGGCGTTCTGGAATTTACCCATAAATGCTTCGCCTCCCTGTTTACCAACCGCGCCATTGCTTATCGGGAACATAATGGATTTGACCACTTTGATGTGGCGCTTTCGGTGGGAATTCAGAAAATGGTGCGGTCTGATTTAGCCTGTTCCGGGGTGATGTTTTCCATTGACCCCGAAACGGGATTCAAAAATACCACATTAATTACCGCCGCTTATGGCTTGGGCGAAACGGTGGTTCAAGGTGCGGTTAATCCCGATGAATACTTAGTCTTTAAACCGACATTAAAACAGGGATGTCGCCCGATTCTGGAGAAACGCCTGGGAAGCAAAGAAATTGAAATGATCTACGACGAAGGGGGTTCCAGACTGACGCGCAACGTGCGAGTCGCCCCCTGTGATCAAAAGAAATTCTGTCTCAAAGATGAAGAAGTCTTACAATTAGCGCGTTGGGCGGTACAAATAGAAGACCATTATTCCCAACTGCGGGAACTCTATACTCCCATGGATATTGAATGGGCAAAAGATGGCATAACTGGGGAGTTATTTATTGTCCAGGCGCGTCCGGAAACCGTACAATCCCAGAAATCGGCACAAGTTCTCAAAACCTATCAGTTGAACCAACGCAGCGAGGTATTAGTTACGGGGCGTAGTGTGGGTGCAGCCATTGGTCAAGGAACTGCCCATATTATTATGGATGCCTCTCACATTCATCTGTTTGAGCCAGGGGAAGTCTTAGTTACTAACCGCACTGATCCCGACTGGGAACCGATTATGAAAAAAGCCAGCGCCATTGTCACCAACCAAGGGGGACGTACTTGCCATGCGGCAATTATTGCGCGAGAAATGGGAATTCCGGCAATTGTTGGCTGTGGAAATGCAACCGAGGTATTAACCACGGGTCAAGGGGTGACAATTTCCTGTGCAGAGGGGGATGAAGGACGAGTTTATCAGGGATTATTACCCTTTGAAGTGCAAGAAACGCTATTGGATAATTTACCTCGCACCCGAACCCAAATTTTAATGAATGTCGGCAATCCAGATCAAGCTTTTGGTTTAGCCGCAATTCCTTGTGATGGTGTGGGTTTGGCACGGTTGGAGTTTATTATTGCCAATCATATTGAAGTTCATCCCTTAGCGTTGATTCATTATCATCAATTGCGGGATGAATCGGTGAAAGCGAAAATTACCCAAAAGACGAAAAATTATGCCGATAAACCCCAGTTTTTTGTCGATAAATTGGCGCGTGGCGTAGGGATAATTGCAGCGGCGTTTTATCCCAAACCTGTGATTGTGCGGATGTCGGATTTTAAGAGTAATGAATATGCGAATCTTTTAGGCGGTCAGAGTTTTGAACCCAAGGAAGATAATCCCATGCTGGGGTGGCGAGGGGCGTCACGGTATTGTGATCCGAACTACCGGGAAGCGTTTGCTTTGGAATGTCAGGCGATACAGCGGGTAAGGGATGAGATGGGATTAACTAATGTAATTCCGATGATTCCCTTCTGTCGCACTCCCGATGAGGGGCGTCAGGTGGTAGCAGAGATGGCAAAAAATGGTTTACCCCGTGGGGTGAATGGCTTGCAGGTGTATGTGATGTGTGAGTTACCCAGTAATGTAATGGAGGCGGATGAGTTTGCTGAAGTGTTTGATGGGTTTTCCATTGGGTCCAATGATTTGACGCAATTAACGTTAGGATTAGACCGAGATTCAGCGTTAGTGGCGCATATTTTTGACGAACGCAATCGCGGTGTAAAACGGATGGTGAAGTTGGCGATACAAACAGCGAAGGAGTGTGGGCGTAAGATTGGCATTTGCGGTCAAGCGCCTAGCGATTATCCAGAGTTTGCCAAGTTTTTAGTGGAGGAAGGGATTGATTCGATCAGTTTGAATCCCGATTCAGTGTTAAAAACGCTGTTGATGGTGGCTGAAGTAGAACATCATTTGTAGGGTGATTTTGTAGGGTGCGTTAGCGCAGCGTAACGCACC
>CAKZMA010001289.1 GCA_937127375.1 uncultured Coleofasciculus sp.
TGAATCACCTCAATTTTCTCCCGTTTACTCTTCGTCAAGAGGCTGCCAATAATCCAGCTTTAGGTAAACTTTCCCTAGTCTTATTGATCGTTTGGGGATTCGTATTAATTCTCGCTATTGGCACGACGCTATGGTTCTGTGGTTTTGGGTAAGTCACAAGCACAGAATTAGTTCAATCCTCTCTAACTAATTAATAGCAGTACTCCGTTGAGCAACCCCAATTGAACAAAAATGATCAAGTCCTGGCTGGTTGGCGGAAACGAATCAGTGTAGCCACAAACCACGCTAAAGCAAGAGGAAGAACTGGATACCAAATCGTTCTCCAATTAATTAGACCATTCAAATGAAACAAAGTACGGATTCCTAAGTCACTGTGCCATAGCAAGCCCAAGATAGTTGCTACAAAGAGCGCTAGAAACGTTAACACCTTTGGCGATACCGTAGGATCGCCCAATTCTTGTCTGCGAGAGGGAAAGAAAAAATCTTTAATTGCCTGCCAGTCAATAAATAGGCAATATCCGATTAAAATAGGCGTAGTCGTTACGACTAGCCAGAGTGCATTAATAGCATGAAATATCAGTGCCATGGATACAATCAGGTCTCTTACCTTTCGATTGATCACAGACAAAAAGAAAAAGGTTTCAAAAACAAGTGTATTGACATGTGCCGCCAGGTATATTAATGGCATTTGAGAAATAAAGGGAGCCAACCTATTTAAAGGTAAATTGTATATTGCCGCCTCAATATTTCTATTGAGAAAAAAGTTAGCCATCATATCAGAGTGCCTAAGCCAGGCACCTCCAAAACCCATCTTAAAAACTGCCGAACCGAAGAATAAGATTGAAAAAACGATAAGCAGGGCGCGAGCAGGCAAGAAATAGTCCCAATTAGAAGCGTGAGGATCAACCTGAGTTCCACTTTTGTGTCTCCTGAGCATTGAGTCTATGGAGTAGGTGTGTCCCCAAGCGTTAATGATAGACATGAAGAAGGGAATATAAAATACCATAGGTAGCAACGTTCTTTTCCCATCTACAGCCGCCGATAACGCTTCCAGCAAACCGCCAATTAACAGGACAGAGACAGTCGCCATTCTTGTTTTATAGCCAAAAGCCAACAAAACCAATGCAGCAACTAGAAATGACTCAAGGGTATGGAAGAAGAGTGGCGGTATGGACATACCAAAATCCCTAAATATATATCTGACTAGATAAACTCTTTCCTCTACATAGAAACTCGGAAGTCCACTTAGAAAATCCGCAGAATGTACACTCAGATGCCACAAATAAAACAAAGAGTATAGGATTCTAAACAAGCCTACTCTGCCCGCCGCATTAACTTCAGGTTGAGTAAACCAGGCGTTTATGCTCGCGTTCACGTTCCGGATTATGCTGAAAGCTGGAATTTTTATCATGTTAATTCTTCTCGGCAATATCTTCTCTGGAAAAGCTATCTACCATAACTTCAGAGGTGGGAGCCTGTAATTGGATAGGAGGAACCTCTAAAGGCTCAACTTGATAAGAAAGCTTCCAAGCTTGAATCGTTTGAATTTCAGAGTTTGTATGAACTAAGTTTGAAACAGCACGCATTAAGTATCTTCGACTCGCGTCCCTTACCCTAACATTTGCATTATCAAAAGCCTGTTCGACAATTTTATGGGAAAGGCTGTCGCGGGGTAGCGTCAAAACGTGTTCAGGTTTTACCAGATGAAGATCTCCTGTTGTGGTGTAAACCCTAAGTTCTATAGCAGAAACAGATGGTTCAGGTGGACGAAATCGCGCTGAATATCCACTGTAGAGCGCCCAAGACACTATGGGCCAAGTTGATTTTCGTTTCCCTACAACGCAAATCCCCAGTACTAAAATTAGCAGGAAAATTTTTATCAGTCGTAAAGCTTGTAGGGGGTTAGACTTGCTTGCATCTCCTGGTTCTGTAATTGTCTGATCTTCCATATCAAATCATAGATTAGAGAGCTTTTTGCTGTTATTTATAAACTAGAATTTAACGGTGTCATGTCCAAAATGGACAGACTGAGTATTCATCGTCAAATCAGCCAATTACAGCTCTATTCCTTTCCTCAGGTTTTGATGTCATCTCTAGCAAATGCTGACCAAGACGGCGGGCGAGTGCCAGGATTGTAAATGTAGGGGAGTAGGAAGGTCCAGTGGGAAACACGGCTGAACTGGCTACATAGAGATTATCAGTCCCAAACACTCGACAGTTTAGGTCAACGACTCCCTCTTCGGGTCTACTCGCCATACGGGTAGTACCCATTTGGTGAGCAGCATCGGTCATGTTCTCTAAACTGGGCGGATCATTTCCAAAGTCAAAGGTTCCCAACCCAACGGCTACAAACCCCTGTGTTAAAAGTTCCAGAGTCTTCGCCATCGAACGCTGATCTTGGTCGGTGAAGCACCAATCAACCTCCAGCTTGCGCTGACCGAGTGGGTCAAGTTCGCTTCCCAGCTTAACGCGACTGCCTTTATGCGGAACCTGCTCAGTGACAAACTTAACTCGATAGGCGGAGACAATGCCGTTCCCATCTCGGCAAGCCGAACGACTCCAGAACCTTCGCCGCAGTCGCCCGATTCCCTTTGTATAGAGTGGTTTCAGATAGAGGACATGCTCAAGCAGCTCATGCTCTTGCTGAGTTGCATCATCTAGAGCAAAACAGATACAGAAACGTGGCTTGGGAGCGTATTGCAACTCGTGGGCATATTCTCGAACCAGATGACTGGGGCGTAGAGATCCGGTATGGTGTTTAGGATGGTCAGTATAAAAGCGACCGACGAGGTCATGCTCATTGCCGATTCCATGAGGAAGTTGGCGGTTAGAGGCGAGGAGGAGGCGTGCGGATTCAAAAGCACCAGTCGCCAGGATGATGACTTTACCTTCAACGATCAGTTCTCTGCCTTCAAGGGAACGACAAACAACAGCACTTACCCGTTGACAGGAAGCATCGAGTTTTAATTCAGTTGCAGTCGCACCTAAGATAACGTGTAAGTTGGGCGAGCGACGCATCTGTTCACCAAAGCGCACTGCTGTGCGTGTCGGTGTCTGCTCCCAATAGAAGCTGCTCATTTTTAAACCACCTGCGGCAATCTTGGCGCGAAGTTCTACAATTTCAGGACGAACGGCTTCTGCTTCCAAGTCCCCGAAACCATAATCTTTTGCGGCTGAGCGGTAGTGTTCCAAGAGATCAGTATAGCTGATGGGCCAACCGCTGTTAGCCACCCAAGGTCTACCCTCGAAATCAGAGGGTTGCAGATATTTCCATTTCCCTGTCCAAACGTTACTCGTGCCACCAAACTGACGCACGCGACTGACTCCGCGTAATTCAGGTGGAAGGTAGCGATGGTAATAAGAGTTGGGATTTAACTCGCGATGGCGTTTAGCCAGAAATGTTACATCATTTAATGCCTGAATCGAGGGATCGAACTGGTGGCGTCCACTTTCTAGAAGCACTACCTCTCGACCATGACGTGCTAGGTAGGTTGCCACCTCAGAGCCTGCAATCCCGGAACCAATCACAATCACCTGTGCTTGTAGTTTCGTTTGCTCACCCATTTCCAGGATATCGGTAATCATAAAACCTCCATTCTTTTTTCAATAAAAATTCGTTGCACAAAACGCTAAGAGAGACGCGATCGCGTCAAACAGGAACCTTTAGCGGATGAGTCAATCGAGCTAAACTCGTCCTAAGACTTAACCCTAAAATATGAGTCGGATGAAGTTCTAACGCCCAGATAAAATGGTTGAGCGCCGCTTTTTCTTGTCCCATTTCATAAGATGTTAACGCTTGCTGATAGACAAATTCAGAAAACATTTTGGGATGGGCTTTAAAGATATCATGATGTTTTTCAATCAGGCGATAAAAACTTTCTTGACGGAGGTTCGGGTCGCGAGACACTCTAGCCTGCTGATCCCGAAGTAGCTGGTAGGTAACAACGGGTAGACCGATAATTGTGCAAACCACATTAAGTCGTAAGAATAACTCCGTGTGGACGCGAGAGCGAAACGATTCGTCCCATCCGCCAATTTGATTAATCACTTCCCGCTCAACGACTAATGTTTGTTTAGTAGTATAGGTCTTACCGGGTTCCAGATTTTCTAGAGAGAAATGACACCCTTTGAGACGAATCGGTGGAGGTAGACGTTTGGTTAGGACGTCCCGATTTAAGTTAACCACCTCAATTCCGGAAATAACACCGACTGGAGATGGATGGGTTGTTTTGGTTAAAGCGTCGAGAGAAACTTCTACCATGTGCGGTAACAAACAATCATCATCGTCCAAATAAGTAATCCATTTTCCTCTAGCCATCTCAGTTCCCACATTCCGTGCGGCTGCACCTCCTCTAGAGGTTTTCAAGTTAATAATTTTTAGTCGAGGATCAGGGGATAACTCTACAGGCTTTAGAGAGCCATCATCGACAACGATCACTTCAATATCTGGTTGCGTTTGTGCTAATGCACTTTTTACAGCATAGGGAAGCAACTGGGGGCGATCGCGTGTGGGAATGACAATACTAACTAAGGGAGAACTCATAACAGCAGGGTTTAGTATTTAAAAAAAGTTTTAATTTTAACCAATTTATCGTCTCCTTTTTAGAGAATGCATAAATAAAGATATTTGGTTTTATCGGTGTTATTAATTGTTTGATTTTTGCTTTCACACTTGGCTTTTCCATTCCATATTGATTGCTAAAATTTTACCTTTAAGGAAATTTACTTTCGATACCTTACTTTTTGACTACTTGCCAAGTCCTCGGTTGATAAAATAAACATCGGCTTGTTGTTTTGCTGGGTTCTACAGCAAATCGAAATGATTTATATTTATCAAGAGACATCACTCCTCTTCTTATATAAACTTTAGCATTGTATTTTCCAGGTATTAAACCACAATAAGGCATTTGCATGTGAATTTCAACCTTGCCGGGATAAATTTCTAAACACTCATTATCAAGATCTGAAGTAATTGATAATACTCGTTGATCGCCACCCGATAATGATGTAATTACGATACCCACATTCACATTATCTAGAAACCGAGAAGCTTTGCAGGTCAAGCATAAATAAGCAGGCTCCCCTGTTCTGAGCGTTTCCAAAAGCTGATCCTGCTCATTTTTAAAACAAATCGAGATGATATCTAGTCCCAGACTTTTAGTTTCTGACTTTTCGGGTAAAACGATTAAGCCTGACATTGGACTCGTTCCGGCTAAACAAAGATCGGCTTCATAGTGCTGAATTACGGCTTCA
>CAKZMA010001290.1 GCA_937127375.1 uncultured Coleofasciculus sp.
AAAACGGTAACGGCGGCAACAGCAATTAGCATTTCGTCATTTTTATCATTGAGTTCAGGAATGGCTCGACCTTGAACCACCATTCCCCCGGATTGCACGGTGAGTGATTTTTGTCCAAATGGTAATACAGCGAGAACCTCTTCCTGTCGCACTTGTTCGGGGTAAGGTACGGCGATTTGCACCTCTACAATCATTTGATTGGGATCGCTCAAACCTGCAACTTCCCAGACACCAGGTAAGGCGTTGTGCGCGATCGCGTTCCGCACAGCCCTAGATGCAGCTACAGTGGGTTCTTGTCCATGTTGGTCTACCCCCATACCCATTTCAATAATTAAGCGTTTGCGAGTCATAGTGCTTTCTTGATTAGCTCAACGTTCAACCGAGATTGCCTCTAAATTTAACAGTTGGCGCGTTTCATCGGCGGCTTCCTGCATCAACCTGGTTATCTCGTTATTATCAACTCGTTGAGCAAGAGCGGTTCTGGTAATTAATTTACTCAGATATTTCTGTAAGATAAAAGAGGCTTGAGCATACTGAGGAATGGGAGGGCGCACTATTGAATTTTTGACTGCCTCTTTCAAGGACGGTAAATAGGGATATTTAGCGGTAATTTCTGGGTCATCAAATAACGCTTCTCGACTGGGTAAATATCCTTTCTCTAAAATTAACTTTTTCTGAGCCGCTTGACTGGTAAAATATTGAATCGCTTTCCAGGCTTTATCTTGATGTTTTGAATTCTTCGCTATGCCTAAGCCCCAACTCCCATTACAGGCACTTGGACGTAAACTATTATTAGTTGGATTGCTTGAAAGATTCAAGACTTGTACGCCGATATTAGCGGGATCAGTAAATTGGTTCCATACATAGGGCCACTGCCGTAGGAATATCGTATTTTGCTCTTGGTTAAACGTTTCCAATGATTCTTCTTCGCTGTATAAGATAACTTCTGGCGACGAAATTTTATCTCGAATTGTATTGAGTAAAAACTGGACAGCTTGTTCAGCCGCAGGTTGATCCAATCCTACCTCTAAACTTTCCGACTCAATCCAGAATCCACCATAGCTTTCTAATACCTCGACAAAGGTAGCCACCAATCCTTCATACCGCCATCCCTGCCATAAATAAACGCCTTGAGAGTTCCCTTGGTTTTGCCAAGTTTTAGCAAAGGCTGTCAATTGTTGTAAGGTGGCAGGTGGCTGAGTATTACCCAGTAAATTTTTGCGGTAGTATAAGAGACCAATATCTGAACGCAAAGGCATCCGATAGAGCTTACCCTTATATTCTCCTGCATCAATCGCACTTGGTAAAAATCCTTCGTTTATCAGGGTATCTTTAGCCGTCCATTCATATAGATTAACCAGACACCCCTTGGCAGCAAACTCCGGCATCCAGATAATATCTGTATAGACTAAATCATAAAGTGAATTTCCCGCTTGACACTCGCGAACAAAATCCTCCTTCAGCCGATAGGTTATGTCACCTGCTAGGTTGGTTCTCGTTCTCAAATTAATCCGGATTTTGGGATGGCTCTGGTGAAAGTCCGTGATTAACGACTGCCAAGCCGAGGCTTCATCAGCCGGAACAAATAAGGTTAAATGCGTGGGGGACCACGTTAAATAGATCAGTAATAATAGTAAAACTTGGATAACGGCAACGAATACCCAGATGGAACGGGAATTAAGTCGTCGGCTGAATTGTCCAAGTCTTTGTACAATCTGCTTAGTTTTCATAACCTGTCCTTGAACAAGGTGACGGGTCAAACTTTTTCATAAGACAAGGGATCTTGTAGTCCGAGTTCAGCAAAAGCAGCAAGCCGCAAGCGACAAGAATCACAGACACCACAAGCCACCTCACCCCCAGCATAGCAAGACCAAGTTTCGTGCCAAGGCACTCCCAGTTTATTGCCTAACTCGATAATTTCTGTTTTTTTTAGCTGAATTAGCGGGGTAATAATTTGAATCGGTTCTCCCTCGCGCCCCTGTTTTGTGCCGAGGCGAAAGACTTCCTGCATGGCTTGGATATAATCAGGACGGCAATCGGGGTAACCGGAATAATCTAACGCATTAACACCCAGATAGAGGGCTGTAGCACCGATCGCTTCTGCGTAGGATAGCCCAAAACTGAGAAAAATGGTATTACGTGCGGGGACGTAAGTAATGGGAATACTCTGGGACATCTGCTGGAGCGATCGCGTCTGGGGCAAATCGAGGGTATCATCCGTTAAGGCTGAACCTCCCCACTGGCTTAAGTCAAAGCGTACCACTTGATGGTCTTTGACACCTGCACCTTTAGCAATTGCGATCGCGGATTCGAGTTCCCGTTGATGTCGCTGTTGATAATTAAAGGATATAGCATAACACTCATAGCCCTCTGCCTTAGCTTGATAGAGAACTGTAGACGAATCCAATCCACCGGACAATAAAACTACAGCTTTCGACATCTTTACCCCCGTCATCTGTTATTTGTCATTCGTCATTTGTGATAATTGAACGGTTAGGTGGGGGCGGGTTTAGTTATATCAGGGTGCAAAGCAAACGTTAGCGGTAAAACCCGCCCCTACAATTCCCTTGTCTCCTCCCATCCCCTCCAGCTTCCCCAGCTTCCCCAGCTCCCCCAGCTCCCTCAGCTCCCTCAGCTCCCTCAGCTCCCCCCGCACCCGGAACCCCTCAGCCCAAAATGGACAACCCAAAAACTGACACATTTACCTACACCTAAAGTAACCGTAAACCCACAATGAAAACAGAATAGCCGTCCGAAAGACTTCCGTTATCTGGCAAATTGGGGCAATCTTTGGAATTCTTCACATTTAAAGGTGCTGTGGTACTATCTGGATGGTTTAAGGCGGCTCAACATAAGTAAATTGACTTAGTTCCCGTGGTGGAGGAGCATATAAGAGTGCAAGATAGCATGTATCAAAGACATCTGGATACTCATGTCCAACGTAGCCTGCCGCAGCCAATCCGAATTGGCGTGATTGGCGTTGGTAACATGGGACAGCATCATGCCCGCGTTTTGAGTCTTTTGAAAGACGTGGAAATGGTAGGCGTATCAGACATTAACGTAGAACGGGGTTTGGACACGGCAAGTAAATACCGTGTTCGCTTCTTTGAGGATTATCGCGATTTACTCCCTTATGTGGATGCGGTTTGTATTGCCGTACCCACCCGACTACATTATGAAGTGGGAATGACCTGTTTGCGATCAGGGGTTCATGCCTTAATCGAAAAACCGATTGCCGCCAGTATCGCTGAGGCAGAATCCCTAGTCAACGCGGCGGCTGAGTATCAATGTATTCTGCAAGTGGGTCACATTGAACGGTTTAATCCTGCCTTTCAAGAACTTAGCAAAGTCTTGAAGACTGAGAAATTGCTGGCACTAGAGGCGCATCGCATGAGTCCCTATTCCCACAGAGCTAATGATGTTTCTGTGGTTCTGGATTTAATGATCCACGATATTGACCTGCTGATGGAATTAGCGGATGCGCCCGTGATCCAATTGACGGCGAGTGGTAGCAATGCCTCGGAGTCGGGGCATTTAGATTATGTCACCGCTAATTTAGTTTTTGCTAATGGCATTGTGGCAACACTTACTTCTAGTAAAGTAACCCATCGTAAAATCCGTCGCATTGCCGCCCATTGTAAAAATTCCCTCACAGAAGCCGATTTTCTCAATAATGAAATTCTGATTCATCGGCAAACGACGGCTAATTGTGAAACCGACTATGGTCAGGTTCTCTATCGCCAAGATGGATTAATTGAAAAGGTTTACACCAGTAATATCGAACCGCTATACGCCGAGTTAGAACATTTTGTCAACTGTGTGCGTGGCGGAAATCAACCCTCTGTCGGCGGTGAACAGGCGCTGAAAGCCCTCCGTTTAGCCAGTTTGGTTGAGCAGATGGCTCTGGATGGTCAAGTTTGGCATCATTTAGACCGAGAGCCTCATGAATTCAAGTCTCCCATGATTGCTGTGTCTTAATTGGAATGGTACTGAATTGAGGCGGGTGGGTTTCGACTGCGCTCAACCCACCCTACTGTATAACAAGGGTTTCGGCGATTTCAAATGGCTTATTTTAGTGTCATTTGTCTGTGGTTTTGACTATTGACAAATGACGCTCAAGCGATCGCGCAATTACTTCACTCACCTGCTGATTACCCTGGGGACTTAAATGGATGTGATCCCGATACCAGGTTTCTGGGGTTGGCGCGTTGTTGAACAGGGGTAAACCATCGATATAGGGAATTTGCTGGTCTTCGGTAAACCCTTTGAGGCGATTTCGGGCTTTGATTTCATAATCACGGGGTCCGGGTTCGCCAATTTCCCTTAATAGGGGGGTCATGACTAGCAGAAACTCCGCCCCTGCTTCCTGAGAAAGCCTGTAAGCGTGACTAATGGCATCTAAGTTAAACCCAACGCGATCGCCCCCTTCAGCGCGGACAGCCGCCATTTCGGGGGGAGATTCGTAGGGCAAAAAACGATTGATTGCCTCAATCAGGGCTAACGGGGGTCGATGACTGGGGTAATTGCGATCGCGTCCCACGGGGATCGAGGTGGGGGCTGTGGCAAAGAGGTCATCGGTATTAATCACCAATACGACAGCTTGAGCATTGAACGTGCCAAACTTTTGCATATACGCCAATTCATTCCGAGGTCCCCAGGAATTGGCAGAGGCGTTGAGAACTTCGATTTGCTCAAACGCGGGTTGAGAGGTTAACGCTGTCAATTGAGTGGTCAGCAGGGCGGACAGGGTTTCGTCTTGGTCTGTCCACCAGCCCCCATTTACGATAGAATCCCCTAACAGTAAAACCCGCAGCGTAGAGGGCGATCGCTCTGGTGTAATCGCATCACTCCGCATGGAATAGGCGTTAATGGCAATCCGATTACCCATGCGAGTCGTCTTTTGGTTGGGGGCTAATAAATAGCCAAT
>CAKZMA010001291.1 GCA_937127375.1 uncultured Coleofasciculus sp.
CAAAGACTTGTTCTAAATCTAGGGTAAAGGGTCCCTTGGTTTTCAAGCCTTGGGTGCGATAGTCTCGACAGGCATAAATCAAACTCTGATAATATTTCCCTTGAAACTGAGATGTCAATCGCCACCATTGACGAATAATAAAGGTTTCCAGTTGATTAACAATCCAGTCAGCTAAGGGATCAACCAGTTGTTCCAATCGGGCTTCTAGTTTATCGAGAACCCGGTTAATCACTTCCGAGACAAATTTACCGCCAATCGCCAGGAGAGTGACACTGACGGTTAATAATCCCGATAAGGCGGCTTTATCCCATTGACCAAGGCGGATAAAATTAAAGGTTGTAGCAACACCAATCCCCGAACTGGGAAACCCTAGATATTTTAGCAGGGTTTGAATCCGTCGTTGTCTGGCTTCCCGGCGAGAAGGAAGCGAGGGTTGGGTTTGGGGAACAGAAGACGGTAATGGTTGCTTGTTTGTCATTTGTTATTCGTCAAAACACTGATTTCACGGATTTATGGAACAGATGAGGGTGGGGGGTGAGAGTTTAGTTACACTGATGACACGGATAGGTTAGTTCTCGCATTTAGAGAGGATGATCAAATCATTGTTCTTATGTCTTATATCATTCTTAACCATCCCCCAAACCCATTTCTCCCATCCCTCAACCCCCTCTGCGTTCCTCTGCGTAAACCTCTGCGTTCCTCTGCGTTCAAAAAACATTATCCATTGACACCTATCCCCATCATCTGATTTCTCAACCAACCTTCCACATCCGGCGCCATCACCGTAAACTGCACCCAAACCGCCGTCTTATCCGCCACCAACGATTCACTCACTCTGGCATAGAAATCCCCCTGAATTTGATTATCACTGAACGGATTCACCAGATAAACTTGCAAACTCGTTAACGGTTCTAGGGGAAACTCACAGCGAATCGCCGCCCCATTCACCGACAATTTAAAAATCTTACCCCAAAACCGTTCTTCTCCAATCTCTTTCCCACTAATCACCGTAAACTGAATCGGGATTTCCTCCTGGAGATCAACAATCTCTTCCCTCACCTCCGGTAAATGTAAATCATACGTTCCCCCAATCCCCACCACATCATAAATCGGTATCGGTTGATGAAACCCTTTCGGTTGCACCAATTTTTTCTGACATATTTTAACCCCATCTATCCCCGCTTCTTGCCATGTCGCTTCTGAAATCAGAATTTGATCCCCTACGGTATAGGATTCTATCCGCGACGCCAGATTAATCGGACTCCCAATTACCGTCCATTTTGTCCGTTTCTGTGACCCAATATTCCCAACAACTACTTCCCCCGTATTAATCCCAATCCCCATTTTTATTTTAGGCAACCCCGACTGGTTTAACTCCTGATTAACCCTAGACATCGCTAACTGCATCGCCACTGCACAGGCGACAGCCCGTTGAGCATCATCCGCCTGTTGAGTGGGCGCACCAAAGAAGACTAAAATGGCATCGCCGATAAAGTCGTTAATTGTGCCTTTATACTGATTAATAATATCCGTCATCGCCGATAAATAGATATTTAACAGCGAAGCCACTTGTTCGGGCGGTAAGCGTTCCGAGATATTGGAAAAGCCGCGCAAGTCGGACATGAGAATGGTCACGTTCTGCCGTTGCATCTCTAAGTTTAAGGCATCGGGGTTTTCTAAGACATTTGCCACGACTTCATCAGTAAGATAACGACTGAAACAATACCGAATGGTTGTCGCTTGGTGGGCGAGATAACTGGTAATCGCAATCACCGAACCCACCAGGGCGAAACCGGGCGGAACCAGGGGAATCCACCACCCTTGCAGGAACGCCAGATAACAAATTCCGACTAAACTTCCACCCGCCAACAGAGTGAAAAGAAGCGGCGGAAAGGAAAATTTAGCTACACCCCCAGCATACCGCCATCGCCAACGAATGGTTGCACCAATGCCTGACCAAAGGAGTATCCATGTCCATTCTAGAGGTTCTGACCAAGTTTTAATTAACGGACGTTCTCCGAAAGCGGCGCTGATAATCTGGCTGGTGAGTTGAGCATGAATTAAAACGCCATAGGTGGTTTGAGGATTACCCACTAAGATGCTACTATAAGGAGTGAGAAACTCATCTTTTTTACTGGGAGCTGTATAACCAATTAAAACCACGCGATCGCGCATTAAATCGGCGGGAATTTGGTTGGCTAATACATCAGATAAGGAAACTGTGGTAAAGGGAGAGTTTCGATAATTTAGCATCATCTGATAGCCGCCCGCATCGGTGCGGATATAACCGCCATCATTGGCTTCCCAGGGGACAAAAACCGCTTGCCCTAATTGTAAATCGTCAGGGTTTTGGGATGAAGGTTGGGGAGTAATCGTATCGGATTTGAGATAGAGTTGGGCGAGTCCTAAGCCTAAACTGGGTAGCGTTTCATCCGTGTCTGATGTAATATAAAGGAAGCCGCGCCGGACTTTACCATCGGGATCTAAAACAACATCAACTCCGGCGATTTGTCCTTGTTTTTCTAAGAGGGGTGGGGCTTGAATGGCAGAGTTGGGATCATTGGCAATGACTTTTTTGGCTCCCAGTAAGTTGGGGGTAGTTTGAAAGACGTGGTTTAACTGTTCTTGTCCCGTTCCTTCGGGTTGATCCCGGACAATATCTAATCCAATAGCCCTGGGTTTTTGTTGTTTAATCGTGGTTAAGAGTTGGGCTAAGTCAGCATCGGAGAGAATGGAGGTTCCTAGGGTTTGAATATCGGTTTCAGTAATACCTACAATAACAATGCGGGAATCGGGGGAATCGGGAGGGCGGAGGCGGATTAATTGATCAAACGCGGCTAATTCTAGTAATTGCAGGAAGCCCAGCCAGCGTAGGAGGAGGATGCATCCGGTAACAGTGGGAACGGTTATCCATACCCCTCGCCATGTCCACAGAAATTGTCTCAGTTTAGCTAACATTAGGTTGTGTGTGGTTTGTCGTTCGTAGTAGCGTGACACACCTTATTTGGTGGATTAGAATCGTAGGGGCGCACCGACGTGCGCCCAATTTCAACGTCAAATCTATTCCACAATTTTAGCTGTGTCACGCCAGTAGTTTGTAGTATGGGCTTTAGCCTATTATTTGCCTCGTGTAAGGGTGGGTTTAGGGATTCAGTTGCAGTTTAACCTGTCATTCTGAGCGAAGCGAAGAATCTCGCCCTGATTCCGATTATGTTCTAGATGCTAACTGTGGGGAAGGGCGCACGTCGGTGCGCCCCTACGGGTTTTCACCAATGTTTGTTTTCTGGCGGTTAAGTCAGCGACTGATGGCAAAATGAGATGCACCCGTGGAATTTGAGTATTTTGTATTCAAAGAGACAGAAACAGTTAAGGTTGAGGGGTATCCTGTTGCTCAAACTCACAACAATCGAGTAAAGGTTGTTCGGCCAATTCTAGCAATCCCACTGACTCTAACAAGTCCTGCCACTGAGATTCCAAGTCAGGATCATTCGGTTGCAGTTGGCGTAAATCAATGAGACTGCTGATGGCATCGTACCAAAAGCCACCATTCTTATCTCCTTGCGGATAGAGTTTAGGTAAGGCTGTTTCTGGAGCATTAGCAATTTGTTCTTCAAACGTGGTATTTGGTGTGACACGTTCTAGGAATATTTTTTCAGTCTGCCCATTTTCACTACGATTAAATTCATCGCATAGAACAGTCACAGACCACCAGTAGAATGTGTTTAGGGTTAAGGGTTCTATACCAGCATCAGCCAAATCCAAGCTAACAATCCCGGCTTGATTAGGTAAAGGGAATTGACGTCTGAGTACCGACTTATCAATATTTCGTCCTTGTTCATCTTTGGTAAAAATCCTCAGCACTAATTCACCCATCTGGGCATTAGATTTGGGAAGATAGACCCATAAGGTAGGGTATTCAGATACGGTTAAATCGTAATATACTTTACCGTTTTCCTCTACTGATTCTGGTATGTGGAGATAATTGGGGATAAGAGGGACAATCTGCTTAATTTCCTGAGTTGTGTCAGTACAACCCACAGGTTTGCGTACAATACCCGAACTGGTGCGTTGTGGGGCTGGGCGTTTTGGTGGTTCATAAGTCGTTTCAGAGAAACCGGGATTACCCGGCAATTCGGAAGATAGAGCAATTGCCAGGATGGCAGCAACAGAACAAACGGATTTGAGTTTAACCATACCCTGCTTTTCTTTGATTTAGGGTGGAATTGACAAGCTATGCTAGCACGCTGATTACCAATCTAAAGGGGAAATCCGGAAAGTGTCACGTCTCAGGGGCAAGGTTAATTTTTCTTCACTTCAATAGCCAGGATGCTGGATAGTTCTTTAAAAAAGATTACAAGTTCAGCCTTGTCTCTTGTCAGGGAAGATAATGAATTGTCTATAATTTGGCGTATTCAGATAAAAAGTTTAGGGATTCGTCTACGGGGGACTTGAGTTGAGGATTTGAATCAAGTTGAATTCGGGAAATCCCCCTCTGCGTTGGGTTTAACTCTCTTACAAAATGGTTATGGTTCGAGATCACTCCCGAAAGGTTCATCGCTGTGTTGCACTTGTGATGGGTGTGGTGTTTGCGGCTGCTACTAGCACCCAAGTTAGCGCTCAATCTAGGGCTGATTGGCTGTCCCAGTCTCCAGCTATAGAAACTCCTACGGTTTCAGAGGATGGGCAATCTGTGCAGGCTCCAGGTGGGCAATTAGCGGTGTTTTTGGGACATAAAGATGAGATCTCCAGTGCAGTATTTAGCCCCGATGGAAGCCAAATCCTTACCGCCAGTTGGGATGGAACTGCTCG
>CAKZMA010001292.1 GCA_937127375.1 uncultured Coleofasciculus sp.
GCACTACAAGGCTTTCGCCATTATTGATATTAAGGTTTAAATGCCGAACAGCTTACCTAATTGCTCAAATCTTTATGTTTGGCACCAAAGCGTTTCCATTGCGTCCAGCCGGATAACGCTAACAATCCGAATCCCAGCGCACTACTGGGTTCCGGGACAGATGTTGTCGGATCTGGACTGGAAATCTCTATACCGGCGTAGCTAAGTTCAACGCCTGATGTATTGGGCGAAAAATCGACGCTGTAACGAACCAACAAAGACTCGACTGGAAACATCAGGGTTTCACTATCAACCTCTCCAGTCATCGAGGCAAGTAAGTTGGTCGAGTTATTGCCATCAAAAATTTCCAATACCGTATTATTTAACGATAGATCAGGAATATCTAAGGCGACAGCGTTCATCTGCTCAGAGGTTTGAATCAGCCAAGAGCAAGTCGAATAGTTTTCGACAAAGGGAAATCCATGTTGGGAACTTAGAGAACCCGTTGCTCCGTTAAGGGTTTCTTCTCCTTGGCAGAACGTGGGTTTACCCTCTTCGGGTAACGTAATTCCGCTTAATTCCCGAGCAAAGGAAAGCTGACTCTCAGTAATGTTTACGGCAGAAATCCAGTTAGTGTCCATCAAGTTAGCGCCCATCAGATCAGCATCTTGGAGATCTGCTAAAAATAGGGTAGCTCCCATCAAGTCAGCATCCAATAGGTTCGCCTTATTCAGCAAAGCCTTGATTAGATTAGCACCAATCAAGTTTGCACCACTGAGATTAGTGCCAATCAGTTGAGCATCAATCAGTTTAGCACCACTCAGATTCGCCTCAGCTAAATTGGCACCACTTAAGTCAGCACCACTGAGGATAGCGCCACTTAGCTCAGTACCACTCAGATCCGCATCTCTCAGGTCACAAAATCGGCAATCATTCGTTTCTAGGAGCTGATCCAAATCCTTTTGGTTAAAGGCGTCAGCGGAATTAGGGGTCAGTAAAGTTAAGGTTAGTGCTATACCAACACTAACAGTACTGGTTGCTATGGTTTGCCTTGTTTTATTCACAAATGGCTTCCTCTAAATACTAGAATCCTATAACTATAAGAGATATTACAAGATTTTTTAACATAACTTCAACAAAGTATAATTTATTTTAATCCCAATATCCAGAACCCAGTTTCAGGTATAAGCACCGATGGCGAAAAATTCATCTTAGCTTTACAAAGACACTGCTTAATTTAAAGATTGAGTAAAGATAACCCGGTCGAGTAGCTGAGCAATCTGCTGGTTGACGGTGTTGAGATTGAAACGTTGACTAGCTTGACTCTGGGCTTGCCGAGCCATCGTTGCTGCTCGTTCAGGCTGATTACGACAGGTGGTGATAATTTGAGCCAGTTGCGGGGAATTATTTGGAGAGAATAACCATCCGGTTTTCTCGGCTTCAATGAGTTCAATAACACCGCCCCCTGCCGCCGCAACAATCGGGCGTTCACAGAGCATGGCTTCGACAATCACTCGCCCGAAAGGTTCTGGTGCTGTTGAGGTATGAGCGATTAAGTCACAGGCTTTCATTAGAGGGACGATATCTGAACGAAACCCTAAAAACTGAACTCGTTCTTTTAGTCCTAATTCGGCAACCTGTTGGTGTAAATGTTGGACATAGTTTTGTTCGCCGAATAGGGCATCACCCACTAAAATAGCACTTACCTCTGGGGAACATTGTGTCAAGGCTTCCAGTAAAATATGCTGTCCTTTCCAGGGAGACAAACGGCTGAAATGACCGACAATAAATTGCCCATCTAATCCGAGTTTTTTTCTGATGTGATTGGGGTCATTCGCCTGAGTTTTGTAAGAGTTGAGTTCAAAGCCGTTATAGACAACTTTCGTCAATTCTGAGCGTCCTCCCGCTGCAATAAATGCGGTTTGAGTGGCTTGGGAATTGGTAATAACCAACGATGCCAAGCGATTGGTTAAGGTTACAGCAATACGACGGTTAGTCAGGCTGAAGTGATCGGGAGAAAGAATATCATGGAGGTGATAAACTAAAGGACGATGGCTAAAAAGGCTGGCGAATGCACCAACAACTAGGGCTTTTTGGGTATTAGCGTAAATGAGTTGGTAATCGCGGGCTATTTGGGTAACCTTGATGATCAGTGGCACCAGAGAATTCATACTCTCTAAGCTTTGAAAAATTCCACTATCTTTTTTCACTCGAATGGGTTCAGTAGTGAGAACTTGGACAGGAATTTGCTGGTGTTCTAATAACTCCCTGAAGGTTCCGTCGGCAAATAAACCCACTAAACAGTGATGTCGATAAGGTTTTGCTAAATCTGTTAGGGAGAGTTCAGCTCCCCCTAATTTGCCACTCTGGTCTAAAAATAAGATTTTCATGATTTAGATGAGAAATATTTCTATTTTAAAGAGAGTCTCTGATTAGCTTAGTATTCCAAAAAATACAGTCTTTTTTGTGGGAACATAAAGGGTGAGAAAGCGCTATTAATTGCTGAATAGAAAAATCAGTTTTGCAATAATAGGGGTATTTAGGCATTCTAGAGGTATAGTCAAAAAATATAGACAGTCGATCTGAGCCTATAGGCACTTGACCCCGATGGAAAATGTGCGCTGAGTCAACGAATAGCACTGTACCCGATGAACCTGGACAAGATTTCCAGTAGTCTTGGGGGACAACTTGTTCCATACAAATAGAGAATAATTTTTACCATGCGATAGTCTTCTTTATTTCGTTAAGTTCAGTCGATCAATAATTTTGGCAGTCAGGATAAAAAGAAAACAACACTGTACTAAGTTTTGTAAACAAGGCTCAAACCCTTACAAATGACTTAGCTTGCTTCTCGATGAAAGCGAGTATGACAAATGACAAATGACGAATGACAAATGACAAATGACGATCTTCACCGTTCACGTTAATTATGTCCACCTACTTACAGCAGAACTTCACGCACCTGCTGGGCAATGTCATGCCAGTTAAAATTGTGGCAAGCATAGTTCTGACAAGCGGTTCGAGAAGGCATCGAGATGTCTCCGGTTAGTAATGCTTGTAATTTTTGAGCGATCGCGTCTTCATCGGCTGAGTCTGTGATTAGTTCAGGAGAGAACGGCGCTACGATTTCTGGCATTCCCCCCACAGGCGTACACAGAACTGGGGTACCCGATGCCAGAGATTCCAGTACAATTAAGCCAAATCCTTCCAGAGACTGACTGGGAATCACGGTCAAGTCAGCGGCTTGATAGGCGATGGGTAAAAGCTCATCGGGTAAAAACCCTAAGAATTTAACGTGGTTTTGCAGTCCTAATTCTGTGGCTTGTTTTTCCAAGGATTCTCTGAGGGTTCCTTTCCCCGCGATCGCTAACCACACATCGGGTATCTTGGATGTTATTTTAGCTAGGGCAGTTAAGAGGATATCAATTCCCATGCGCTGAACCAGGCGACGGGGAGTAAACAAAATCATCCGATCTGGATGCCAGTTGAAGTGTTCTCGCGCCTGTTGACGGGATAAATTGGCTTGAAATCGATGGGTATCAACACCACCGGGAATGATGTGAATTTTGTGCCAAGGAATCTGGTAGTATTGGTGCAAAATTGTACCAAAGGCGTGACTGAGGACAATGAAGCGATCGCACCGATTATAAACCCGCTGTTCCATCCACCGCTTGACGAATACCGCTAGATTGTTGCTACCTGCCAGATGACTCTCCATTGCCCAAGGACCGTGAAAGGTGAAGATAATTGGTACCTTTTCGGGGAAGATGGATAACAGAGGCAAACTGTAAAGAGCAAAATGTAAGTTAATTGCATCCGGGGGCGGCGCTTGTCGGTTTAAAAATTGGCGGCGAGTTGACCACAGCCTTTGCCACAAGGGACTATCAGGTTCAGCAAAGTTGGTTAGTTTTAGGGGTGAGTTGGCTGGAGTTGGTGGGAGTCCCACACCGCACAATTCCACTGTATCCTGTCCAGCAGCGAGGTTGTGGGTTAGTTCGTAGACATAGCGATCGAGTCCACCTGGCATTTTGGGTAACCAGCCATTACCGACGCAGAGAATGTAGGCAGATTTTGCCGTAGGGTTACTCATAGTAATTTGTGCCAGACTCCGAATCAGATTAGGTTCCATTTAACGTTTC
>CAKZMA010001293.1 GCA_937127375.1 uncultured Coleofasciculus sp.
GGCTTTGCATCTTGCTCGCTACTAATACCCAATTTAAATGCATTACAGCTTATCAGTTAGCTTATGTCTGAATACACCGAAGTCGAACAGCCATTTCTCCAGCAATTACAAGCCCTCGGTTGGCAAATTATCGACCAGGGCGCACAAATTCCTAGTGACCCCACCAAAAGCCTGCGGGTCAACTTTCGCCAGTGGCTCCTACCCAATGTGTTTACTCAATCCGTCGCAGCCCTCAACACCAACGCCGACGGCACTTCCTGGCTCACCCCCAAACAACTCCAAGACCTGCAAGACCAAATCCTGCGTCAGCCCAACCGCACCCTCCTCGAAGCCAACGAAGCCATTCAAAAACTGCTGTTCAAGTCCCAGGTCGATGTCAATGAGCAAACCGGGGAAGAAGACCCCGTGGTGAAGCTGATCGACTTTACCCATCCCAAAAACAACCAGTTTCACGCCATCAACCAGTTCCGCATCGATACCCCCGGTTGTGTCAAGCAATACATCATTCCCGACATTGTGCTATTCGTCAACGGCATCCCCCTGGTAGTCGTTGAGTGTAAAAAAGGCAGTGCCACCTGCGCCAACCCCATGTCCGAAGCCTTTGAGCAACTCCAGCGTTACATGAACCAGCGAGAGGAGACCACCCGGCATGGCTTACGGGAAGGAGAACCGCGCCTGTTTCATCCCAATCTATTCGTTGTTCGTAGCACAGGCATTGAAGCTGACTACGGTACGATCGCCTCCGAAGAAGAGCATTTCTATCCCTGGAAAACCCAATATCCTCAACCAGAGAGTACCGCCGAAGGGCTGAACCAACAACAGCAACTCATCAACGGTATGCTCAATAAAACCAACCTGTTGAGCATTCTGCGGACTTCTAGCGTCTTCATGGATACTGATAGCGGTCCCCGCATTAAAGTAGTGTGCCGTTACCAACAGTTTCGAGCAGCCAACAAAATCATCGAGCGTCTCCGCCAAGGTGAAACCGCAGCAGAAAAGAGTGGTGTTGTCTGGCATACTCAAGGATCGGGCAAGAGCCTAACTATGGTATTTGTGGCGCGGATGCTGCGGGCATCGTCAGACCTGAGCGACTACAAAATCGTGCTGATTAACGATCGCGTCGATCTCGAAGAGCAGCTATCTAAAACCGCCACCCTAATTGGGGGACGGGTTCATCTGATCGAAAGCACCCAAGCCCTCCGAAACCACCTATCAACAGATGCCTCCGATATCAATATGGTGATGGTGCATAAATTTCAGCAACGTGATCCGGTCATGCCCCTGAAAGTTGCCGAAGCCCTGGGGACTGATCGCGCCATTCCGAGCAACCAGACTTTTGGCGTAGTCAATCACTCCTCCCGCATCGTGCTAATGATTGACGAAGCTCACCGCACCCAAAGCTCCGACCTGGGCGATAACGTCTTTGAAGCCTTTCCCAATGCTGCCCGTCTTGCCTTCACTGGCACTCCCCTGATCACAGAGCGACACGGTGAAAAGAAGACCCATAAACGCTTTGGCAGTTACATCGACACCTATCGGCTCATGGATGCCGTACCCGACGGCACCACGCTACAAATTTTGTACGAGGGTCGTACCTCTGACAATGCCCTCAACGATAAACACGGCTTTGAAACCCGCTTTGAAAACCTCTTTCGCGATCGCTCTGACGAAGAATTACTAGCAATCAAGAAAAAATACGGGGCGACTGGCGACTTGCTAGAAGCCGAGCAACGGATTGACGCGATCGCCCAAGACCTGGTGAAACACTACCTAGAAAATATTTTCCCGAACGGCTTTAAAGCCCAAGTGGTGTGCCATTCTAAACTCGCTGCTGTGCGCTATCAAAAAGCCATCCATCAAGCCTTAGCTGACACCGTAGCCCGCTTAAAAGCACAACCTGACCCCGACCTTGAACTGATCCGCAAAGTCCGCTTCCTCAAAGCAGCAGTAGTAATCTCCAGCAGCGGCACGAATGAACCTGGCTACGTTACCGAAGCCCGCAAGCAAGTCCGAGCTTGGAATGCCGTCGATAACTTTTGCCGTCCCTTCGACTTTGATGATCCCGATAAGCCTCACACTGGCATTGCCTTTTTGGTCGTGTGTGATATGCTACTCACTGGCTTTGATGCTCCCATTGAGCAGGTGATGTATCTCGACAAAAAAATGAAAGAGCATACATTGCTACAGGCGATCGCCCGCACCAACCGAGTCAAGCAAGGCAAACAGCGGGGCTACATCGTCGATTACATCGGTCTCACCGAAAATCTGACCGAGGCTCTGACTTTGTATGCAGCCACGAATGAACAACAGGAATTGGCTCAGGGCTTAAAAAGCATCGCCTCTGAGATGCCCGTGCTAGAGGAGCGATACCAACGCCTGCTACAGCTATTTGCGGAGCATAAGGTTGCCAAGGTACGGGACTATGCCGAAGGGAAACTAGAGACCATCGAAGCAGATGCTGCCGTGGTTCACGAGGCGGTTAAGCTACTCAAAAATGAGAAGATTCGGGCTGACTTTGAGGTCTATCTAAAAAAATTCCTGGCGAGTCTGGATATTATCCTACCCAACCCCATCGCTCAGAACTACCGGGTGCCTGCCAAACGGTTAGGTTACATCCTCCAAGTCACTAAAGAGCGTTACAAGGACACCAGCCTCAACCTCGGCGATGCTGGCAAAAAAGTCCGGGATCTAATTAACGAGCATTTGATTAGTCTGGGAATCAACCCCAAAGTACCCCCCGTAGAACTGCTATCGCCAGACTTTATGGCACAGCTTAACCAACACGCAGGCAACAACGACGAAGCCAGAGCTAGCGAAATGGAGCACGCTATCCGCAAGCACTGCACCGTCCACCACGATGAAGACCCAGCCTTTTATCAAAAGCTATCAGAGAAAGTCGAGTACCTAATCGAAGAATATCATGACCGCTGGGACAAGCTTGCCAAAGAGTTAGAGAAAATCCGCGAAGAGGCGATCGCGGGTCGTCAGCGGGGTGAAGAGGGCATGAGTAAAGAAGCGACAACCTTCTACGAACACATCGCCAACCAGGTCTTTGAAAATGGAGAGATACCCACAGATGCTAAACCCAAGATAAAGGTGCTGATGGAAGCAGTTGTCGAAACCTTGCAAGATAGTATTGGCAGCATCGATTTCTGGAATAATAGCGATAAGCAAAAGCGAACCCGCAGTGAAATCAAGACTGCGCTTACCCTGACTAGCATTGCCGAGTTGAAAGTGAATCGTGAACGGATCGCCGTTGAAATTATGAAACTCGCCAAAAACCGCCACAACGAACTCTTGAAAGATACGACTGAAAACCCATGAATATCCGCTGTGTCAAAGATATAGAATACCAGTTACTCCCTGGTAGCCCCCGCAAAACCACCGATATTGTAATTGAGCGTGATGGCAGAGTAACCGTGCGCCCACCGATTGATTACACCCCGGAACAATCCGATGCAGTAGTAGAAAGCAAGCGTCTATGGATCTACCGCAACTTGGCTGAATGGAAAGACCTCAATGCCAGTGCTGTAGTGCGCGAGTGGGTCAACGGTGAAACCTTTCTATACCTAGGTCGTACCTACCGTTTAGCACTCGTATCCAATCAAGACCGTGCCCTCAAGCTCAAAGAAGGCTACTTTTGCTTAGATCGTAGAGTAGTGGAGCAAGGTAGTAGTACAGCAGCCAAACAAGCATTTATATCGTATTTCACCGAGAAGGGTCAGCAACGTTTTCGCGATCGCGTCAAATACTTTGCGCCTAAAGTCGGCGTTCAGCCTGTAGGTGTCAAAGTCAAAGACATGGGCTACCGCTGGGCTAGTTGTGGCAAAGGTGGCTGGCTTAATTTTCATTGGAAATGCATGATGGCATCACCCAGAATTATTGATTACATTGTGGTTCATGAGCTATGCCATTTCCACCACCGCAATCATAGCGATCTCTTTTGGAATGAAGTAGATAAGGTCATGCCTGACTACCGGGAGAGAAAAGAGTGGCTCAGGAAAAATGGTGCCAGTTTGACCGTGTAGGTATCTTGGACTGTTGCTGAATTTATAATCGGAGAGCTTAAGGCGGGGAGTGTCAAATAAGATTTGAGAATACTGTTGTTTTATCAAAAACC
>CAKZMA010001294.1 GCA_937127375.1 uncultured Coleofasciculus sp.
AGGAAAGCGATAGTAGGTATCTCCATCCGGATCAACTTCTGGCATAGCATTAAACTGATGATCCTTACCTTAACCTGAATGGCACGCTCAGATGAGGCTGGTGGGCATTGCCCACCCTACGGGATATCAAGGATTTTGGCAATTCCAAACGGCTTATTGAGCGTGCCATTGTACTTAACCTGCCACGTCGGGTTCAATCAAATTCTCAGCGCCCTGAACAACTGTAGCTGACTCAATGATATCGCCGAGTTCTAGCTTGTCCAATACGTCTTTCCCCTCAACAACATAACCAAAGACCGCATAACGCCCATCCATAACATTAAAACCGGGAGGGGTTAACTCACTATTAAACTTGAAGAAAAAGAACTGAGAAGAACCACCATTGGGTTCATCTCCTGGACGCGCCATGGCGACAGCACCGTAAGCGGAGAAAGGCAACACAGGTTCATCTAAATAAATCCCCGCCTGTTCTAAGGTCATACCATAGATGGGTTCCTCATCTCCCCTGACTAACACTTCAAAGGGAATCGCCCGATATTCACCGGTTTTGGGATCGATAAATCCTTCTTCTGGTCCAGGTGGATCACCGGTTTGCACGTAGAAGTCTTCAGTACGGGTAATTGCCAGCTCATCATAAAAACCCCGTTGCACCAAATCCACAAAGTTACCCGCCGTAACCGGGGCGCTATAGCCATCGACAACTAGGGTCATATCCCCTTTATTCGTGGCTATCTCTAGCGTGGCGCGACCTTTGAGTTGAGGTAAGTTACTATACTCTGGGGGGACTTCAAAGGGAAATCCCTTGACCATCATTTGTTCCAGTTCGCCCACTTTGTCAAGGATTTTGCCTCGCTCAATCCAGACGGCTTCTTTATCCTTGGCTTCAACTGCTTCTCGGAGTGAAACGATATCATCTCTCATGGTGGTAATGATCGCTTCAGCTTGCGGTTTTTGCTGCTCTGGGATGTCAGTCAGCACTTTTTCCGGGCGATTGCTCAAAATTACATCCGCTTTAGTGATATCCCGATTAATCGGACTCCAGCGCTTTCCCCGTAACTGAGTGGCAATATCTTCGAGACTTGCTTGCACGTTCCGCACCGCTTGATTCTCAATGGGCAAAGCATACCGCAGTAGGGCTTTGCCATCAGTAATCGCATTCCCTTGCGCCAAGCGACTTTCTCGGGCAGGTGGTTGTTGATCATTACCAAAATTCCACCAGGCACCGCTTAAACTTACGGAGAGTGTCACCAGTAGCAGCGCCACAAAACTGGTTTTGAGCAGACGTTGGCACCAATCGAGCTTGAGAATTTTTAAAGGTCGCATAAACATATCGCCTAAGGCTGAATACCATTAGGTTGAGGCTAACTTACAGGATTGAAACAGATATTCTTCATCTTGCCATACTGGGTGTTCGTGCCAAAACGTCCGAGCGCGAATACCTCCGTTCCGAATCAACTATGGGGATGTTCCTCAATAAGGGTACAATAAAGTGCCAATTGTTATGCCCAAAGTTATGCCGAAGCCGTCAGCCGTCGCGAATTAGGGGTTTGACAAGTCTGATGTGGGCGTTACGTTTAATGCTGACCTCAATGCCAGCTACAATATCTTGCGTACACTATTCCCCAACCCTTGAGGACTAATGATTTCAAGTAACGACTTTCGCACAGGTGTCACGATTGATTTAGAAGGATCGGTGTGGCGGGTGGTGGAGTTTCTCCACGTCAAGCCGGGAAAAGGTTCGGCTTTTGTCCGCACTAAGCTGAAAAATGTTCAGACGGGGAATGTCATGGACAGAACCTTTCGGGCTGGGGAAACAGTACCCCAAGCCATCCTAGAAAAACGCACCATGCAACATACCTATAAAGATGCTGACCAATTTGTCTTCATGGATATGGAAACCTTTGAGGAAAATCGCCTCAATGAAGAGCAAATTGGCGATCGCGTCAAGTATCTCTCTGAAGGGATGGAAGTCAATGTGGTGACGTGGAATGATCAAGTCCTGGAAGTGGAATTACCCAACTCCGTGGTACTCGAAATTGTGGAGACTGATCCGGGTGTCAAAGGTGATACCGCGACAGGTGGCACTAAACCCGCTACGGTGTCTACAGGAGCGCAAGTCATGGTACCGCTGTTTATTTCCGTCGGCGAGCGAATTAAAATCGATACTCGTAACGATTCCTATCTCGGTCGCGAGTAAATGGATCTGAACCAATCAATCAACAGAAGCGAGTTAATTCCAAACACCGCTTTTGCCCAGCTCAAATCGTGATCAATCCTGCCTGAGGTATCATGTAGAACTCGCTCCCTTGAATTTTTCCAGAATTCCTATCTCTCTAATTTAGTTGTGCCATTAGACTTCAACCAAATCCGTGAACTGCTAGCCGCGATCGCTCAAACCGATATTGCGGAAGTGATATTGAAAAGTGATGACTTTGAACTGACGGTACGTAAAGGATTATCCGCCAGTCCTCCTAGCGACTCGACAGTGAGTCGAACCGATGCCGCAGTTGCTTCCGGCATGGAAACGGCTGTGGCTGGAGTGGCTGCTCCGACGCCCCCCACTCCCACACCAGCAACAGCACCGTCTGCTCAAGCGGCAACACCTTCAATTGCACCGTCTCCAGGAGTGGAGTCAAAATGGGAAGAGGTGAAGTCGCCGATGGTTGGCACATTTTATCGCGCACCATCACCAGATGACACCCCTTATGTCGAAGTTGGCGATCAGGTTCGCGTCGGTCAAACTATCTGTATCATTGAAGCGATGAAGTTGATGAATGAACTTGAAGCCGAAATATCCGGACAAGTGATGGAAATTTTGGTCGAAAATGGCGAACCGATTGAATATGGTCAACCGTTGATGCGGATCAATACAGGGTAAATGAGCGATGTAAAGGATTGATGATTACTCTATTGTTATCAATTGACCAAAAATAGGCTAAAATTTGATGATCACCTAATTTCGGGTTAGACCGATGCCAAGAGTAAAAACAGTCCCTCAAGAGGTCGTCCAACAAGTTTCTGAGTATTTTAGTATCTTAAGCGAACCTATGCGCCTACGCCTGCTCAATTTACTCCGCGAAGGTGAAAAATGTGTCCAAGAATTGGTAGAAGCAACAGAGACAAGTCAGGCAAATGTCTCTAAGCACCTGAAAGTGATGCTACAGGCGGGAATACTCAGCCGCCGCACTGAAGGCACATCTGCCTACTATAAGGTAGAAGATGAGCTGATTTTTGACCTATGTAATTTAGTGTGCGATCGCCTCGCTACCCGCATCGAACAACAAGCCCGCCATTTTCGGAACTTTACAGGATAAGCGATGGTGCAGGCTCCCTCGCGATTTATCCGAGGGATGAAACACAACACAACAAAGGAATAGGGCGACTAAAGTTGAAAGTTTGTTTCAAAGTTTTGGCGAGTCATCGGTTGATCGACGATCAACCCTTCACCTCCTAAGACTTCGAGGGGTTTTCCTTCCACCTCAATCCAGACCTGAGCATCCGGATCTAAGCTGGTGGCTGTATAGATAATTTGTCCGAGGCGGCTTTGCATCGAAGTACTGCCACCCCCTGTGGTAAAGTCTTCAGATAGATCTAGATGCACTCCGTCAGATTTGATCGAAAGATTCTGTAACTCAGTTCCTTCGGGAATTGCCGAGGCTACCGCTTGCTGCTCAGGTCCAGACAATAATTGCTGGAATGCCATCTCTAACACTTCAGATGGATTATCAGCATTTTCGACGGTAATGGAACTGGGAACCAATTCAATTTGATTATTGACAGCATCAACCCAATACACTTGAACCTTTTGTTCAGTCGCTGGCGGCGTGTCTTGAGGCGACTGGGAGAGGGTAGGAACTTCGGATTGGGGAGGTGAGGCGGTAATCGTATTCCAAGCCCACCAAGCGCCTCCACCAGCGGCGGCTAACATCGCCACCGAAACACCAGCGACCAAACTTGTGGGAATGCGACGTGTATCTTGTGGATTTTGCATAGTTATTACCTTTCTAATTGTTTAACATTGTGTAGGATTAGGAAAACATCTGATAATTTTTCACTGACCATGTTCCCTCTGTTTCCTTAACAAGGGCGGGTTTAGTTCAGTTATGGCTTATCTCCAAAACGTTATCGCTAGAACCCGCCCCTACAGAACTTGTGGGAAACGTCTGAGGTGAAGGTCTAGTCCGCTTGCGGTACATCAGCTCGAACAAATGCGGCGACCTGTAGATCCTGATTATCTATCTCTAATTGTAAGAGTCTGACCGTAATCCCAGCATCTTCCAAGCTAAGGAGATTGACGCGATCGCTTATTCCCTTGGCGAAGCCTTCAACTAAGCGAGATGGTAGCGCTTGACCATCAACGGTTACTCTTGGTTCAATCAGTTGCAAGTGATGTCCAGCTTCAATCCCCAATCCAGATTCGACAACAATGGCTAGGGATTGACGATTCCCTTCCACCGCATCCACTTGGAAACGCAGGCGATTATTTCCCAGCAACTCTAATCGAGGATTGAGAAACTGGTAACGTTGTGCGGTATCTCTGGAGAGACGACTACCGAGTTGTTGTAATTTTGCAGCAACTCTAGGAGACTGAAGCATCTGGTTGAGATCCGATTCGGTTAAAACCAGACGCACCCCTGCTTGTAACGGTTGACGTAACGAGGCTAAGGGCGACGTTTGACCCTCCTGTCTCAGACGGTTGATATCCAGATTAATCGGATCAGTTTCGACTTCTAGAACATCAATCCGAATGTCTGGCGTCAACCATAACCCTCGACCCGCAATCCGGACTTGTTCGAGTTTTCCTTGCAAAGCTCGGTAGTTCGGCGTATTGTCAATCCGCACATCAAGCTGTTCAACTCTCTCCAATCGAGAACTTAGGACATTTTCCACCACGCGATCGATGATTAAGCCCGGAGGGGAACCCAGCGTGAGTAACGCCGATAGGAGGATGCTCAAAAATTCCATATTTCCGTTGACTTGTTTACATTACTTAATATTTAACCCCGAAATCTTTAAACTTTATTGCAGTTTTATTACAGAGTGAGAGCAGATTGCCATAGGCATGATACCTTCAATGAGGTGTTGACGAAAAGCACAGCCTTAGGAAAGGAGGACATTTTGGATTTGCATTCTGCTCAAACCCCCAACGACTTTCATGAAGATATTAGTGAGTACGTGGCTCAACTCCAGCTACACATGGCGTTACAAGCCCGGAATTTAGTTCCGACTCTCACCAAGGCTGTAGATAGCCGAGAGCAGTTGTTACAGCAAACCCAAGCTACCTTGGAAAAGCTAGCGTCTCGACAGGCGGTTTAGTATAAGTGTTGAGTGTTGACCCTTCGCTTCGCTCAGGTAACCGATTTGGTAGGGGCGGGTTTGACAACTATCGTTTCTGATCTCACCCTAGATGTAACTAAACCCGCCCCGACTGAGTGTTGTTTGACATAAGACAAATAATTAGCGACTCGCCAAAATTAAAGCATCGGCATAGTTTAAAGCCTCTTGCCACACAGCATAGCCGCGTCTGGCGAGATGAATCCCATCAGTGGTTAACTCCCGTTGCATTTGACCCTGATTATTCACAAACAAACGGTGCAGGTTAAGATAGCCTGCACCTTCTTGCTGTGCGATCGCGGCGATGTGTTGATTCAGGTTGCGGATGCGATCGCTGGGAATAGCACTTAATCGTGTGGGTAAAATAGACTGAACGATAATTTGGGCTTGTGGGTGGTTTTGGCGTAAGCGCTGGATGATTTGGCGGGTATTATCGAGAATCACGCGATCGCGAACGCCCTGACGCAAGTCATTCGTGCCAGCCATCACATAGATTGTATCGGGTCGGGTTTGGGAAAAAGCCGAGAGTCGCTCCAGAATTTGGCTAGAGTTTTCCCCAGAAATCCCCTGATTCAGCCAAAATTGACCACTAGGTAGGTTGGCTGTCGGAAACCAAAGACTCAAGGAATCGCCCACTAATATAGACAGACGATTATTCCCCTGTCCCCTCGCCATCGCTTTCGCTTCTTCTGCAAGTAGCTGTTTCCATTGAGTATGAGTGGGTTTAGCCAGTGTCGCTTTACTCCAAACCGACTGGAAACTATCAGCCGGGAGGCGGGTATAGGTTTGACCTCTATTTAATGCGGCTAATCGTTGGTAATAGAGTTGGGTTCCCGATTTAGGGGAAATGTTACGTTGAGAGTTAGTAGTAAGCGCTTTAGCGCTGGTGGCACTAAAGTGCCGACTACTAACCGATGAACTAAACTCAACACCAGGGATTTCCACCCCAGAGATCATCGGTTGAGTGACGACGGAGTGCGAGTGATCAGCAATAGCCGAAGCCAACAAAGCCGACAAATTCTCGAACAGGTTGGGAACCAGTGGCGGTGGTGGGGGTGCAGATACGGGACCTACGGTAAGCAGACTGGCTGCTAGTAAATAGGGATCGCTCATGGTACATTCCATTACTCTCTCTTTTTCCTTTGACAGGAATTTGCCAGAGTATCAGGAATATATAGGGCTTGCTGAATAAGTATTGTGGTGGGGTGAGGGAGCTGGGGGAGCTGGGGAAGCTGGGGTAGCAGAGGAGGCGGACTGATATCAGTTTTACACCTTTTGATCTCGCAAAAAAGCAATAATGACAGCTTTTCTCAGAGTTGGCTCGATGGAATTGATAAAGCCTATAGCAACGAATAGATTATTCATTGACAATTGTATAGTTTGTAAAGCATTGTTGACTTCTGTTTGATTGTCCTCGATCCATTTTTCCAGAAAAATATGCTCGGTTAACGCTTCGTCAATATCATTCTGGGAAAAAATTTTCTGCAATTTAGATGATTTTCTCAGGGAGTTAATTTTCTTTCCCAAATCCTCTCCAGATGAGTTTACTTGAGGACGGGTGAATAAGGCAGAAAATTTTGGCATGATTGATGTGGTAAGAACGGTTTCACTTAATATATTGACACAGCTTAAAGGTGTTTTGTTGAGAAATATATACGGCAATAAGCGTAAAAAATACTACGTCAATTCTCGTAAGTTTTATCAGGTATTATTTTTTTACAAAAGATATAAATCCCCGAAAAAGATGGCGTAAAAATAAATAAAGTTTGTCCCCCCTAAGCTTTTTTTCAAAATTCATACTTTAGAGTGAAAAACAAAAAGCAGCACTTCGCTATAATGATAGATTGAATAAAAACCTGGAGTGAAATCTACACGATGGCAGCAATGAAATTCAAGGTTCCGAGTATTGCTTGTGATGCTTGCGCTAAAACCATCAGCGAAGGGATTCGTACTCACGAACCTGAAGCGAAAGTCGATGTTGATGTGGCAAATAAGACGGTTAGTGTGGAAACTGAGGCGTCTCACGAGTCAATTAAACAAGTCATTACCTCTGTTGGACATCAGGTGGAATAATATCCAATCTGGCATTATAGAACTCTGTTTTTTATAAATGGTAGAGACGTTGCATGCAACGTCTCTACCCGTCGAATTACCCAGAGATTCCTGATGCTGTTGGTATTTGGGACTTTGAAGGATGTGCTGATTGGCGCGATCGCACTTCCAAATACACCAGCAAAGCATTAATATCCGCCGGATTCACCCCACCAATCCGAGAGGCTTGCCCAATTGTCAGGGGTTGAACCTGGGAGAGTTTCTCGCGAGATTCCTTGGATAAGGTTTCAATGGCATCATAATCCAGATCCGTGGGTAATCGTCGCTGGCTTTGACGGGACACTTGATCAATCTGATTTTGCTGGCGTTGCAGATATCCGGCGTATTTGATATCGATTTCCGCGCCGTCTCGTTCAGCTTGGTTGAGACTGGGATTCCCTAATCCATAGTGATCCAGATTGGTATAGTGGAATTTGGGACGACGTAATAATTCAGCCAGAGTAATCGAACCCTTAATCCGTTGCTGAGTATCCGACGCGATCGCAACGCCTAATTCCTCACGTTCCTTGATCCGTACCGTCTGAAGTCGTTCCTTCTCCGCCGCAATATTGGCTTGTTTTTCAGTATAAAGTTGCCAACGGCGGTCATCAATTAAACCAATGTCTCGTCCCAAAGGAGTCAGACGGCGATCCGCATTATCAGAACGCAGGAGTAAGCGATACTCAGAACGACTGGTTAGCATCCGGTAAGGTTCTCGCAAATCCTTCGTACATAAATCATCAATTAATGTCCCGATATAGCTTTCCTCACGGGGAAACACCAACATCTCTTGATGTCGCACATAGCGTACTGCATTAATTCCGGCGACAATCCCCTGGGCGGCGGCTTCTTCATACCCCGTTGTTCCATTAATTTGTCCAGCGCAGAATAGCCCTTCTATTTTTTTGGTCATCAACGTGGGGAAACACTGAGTTGCGGGGAGATAATCATACTCCACCGCATAAGCTGGGCGTAGCATTGTACAGTGTTCTAATCCCGGGAGCGATCGCAGCATTTGCAACTGTAGCTTCTCTGGTAATCCGGTCGAGAATCCTTGGATATAGAGTTCGGGAATCTCTCGCCCTTCCGGTTCAATAAAGATCTGATGGCTTTGCTTATCCGCAAACCGGACAATTTTATCTTCAATACTGGGACAATAACGGGGTCCCTTTGCATCCACCCAACCCCCATAAACTGGAGACAGATGCAGATTATCCCGAATCAACTGATGCGTTTCTGCCGTGGTACGAGTAATATAACAATTCATCTGTTCCCGTTCCACCCACACCTCTGGGTCAAAACTGAACCAAGACACCACCTCATCCCCAGGTTGAGGTTCCATCTTAGTGTAATCGACAGATCGCTTATCCACCCGCGCCGGAGTTCCCGTCTTCAGTCGTCCGGTTTCAAACCCCAGTCGGTTCAGGGTTTCCGTCAATCCCACCGCTGCAAATTCCCCCGCGCGTCCAGCGGACATTGATTTATTCCCCACCCAGATACATCCACCCAGGAACGTTCCTGTGGTTAATACTACCGCAGGGGCGGCAAATGCTACACCAAAATAAGTCTCAACACCGATAACCTCATCGTTCGCCCCCAGGACTAAATCCGTCACCATCCCTTCCCGGATAAGCAAATTCTCCTGGTTCTCAACAATCCGTTTCATCACCGCCGCGTATTCCCGCTTATCGGTTTGCGCCCGTAACGCCCAAACCGCAGGTCCCCGCGACTGATTGAGTACCCGCTTCTGGAGATAGGTACGGTCTGCCATTTTACCAATTTCTCCCCCCAAGGCGTCTACCTCGTGGGCGAGTTGGGATTTAGCCGGCGCACCCACAGCCGGGTTACAGGGTTGCCAAGCAATTTTATCCAGGTTCAGGGTAAGTAGCATAGTGCGACATCCCAGGCGGGCGGCGGCTAGTGCAGCTTCGCAGCCAGAATGTCCAGCACCGACAACGATGACATCAAAAGCGTCTTGGAAATCTACAGGGGAATGTGTGGTCATGATTAGCGTTTGAGTGACAAGGACTCATGGTTCATTCTACCGAATTCCCTGGTAGAGACGCGCCATGGCGCGTCTTGACATTGATATCGGGGCAGATTTTACCATTGTCGTTATTCAATGTAGGGGCGCAAAACTTGCGCCCTTAAAGAAAGATGATGGATGTAATTCTAATTCATCAAATAAGCCCGTAGGGTGGGCATTGCCCACCAGCCTTAATTCAGGTAAGCGAACCTTATCCAGCA